>JAFKLV010000312.1 GCA_017304125.1 Sphingomonadales bacterium | reverse complement strand
AGCGGGGAGAGGGAGAAAGAGGTAGGAATATGAACGAGATTACCCCTTTCGCGAACCCGATCGCGAAGCCCGAGACCTTCGATCAGATCCAGATCGGCATCGCATCGCCGGATCGCATCCGCTCGTGGTCGTTCGGCGAGATCAAGAAGCCGGAGACGATCAACTACCGCACGTTCAAGCCCGAGCGTGACGGCCTGTTCTGCGCGCGCATCTTCGGCCCGATCAAGGAGTACGAATGCTTGTGCGGCAAGTACAAGCGCATGAAGTACAAGGGCATTGTCTGCGAAAAGTGCGGCGTGGAGGTGACCGTCTCCAAGGTCCGCCGCGAGCGCATGGGCCATATCGAGCTGGCCGCGCCGGTCGCGCACATCTGGTTCCTGAAGTCGCTGCCGTCGCGCATCGGCCTGCTGCTCGACATGCAGCTCAAGCAGCTCGAGCGCGTGCTGTATTTCGAAGCCTATATCGTCATCGAGCCGGGCCTCACCCCGCTTGAGAAGTATCAGCTTCTCACCGAGGACGAGCTGCTCGAAGCGCAGGACGAATATGGCGAGGACGCCTTCTCCGCCGGGATCGGCGCAGAGGCCGTGCGCGTCATGCTCGAAAGCCTCGATCTCGAAGGCGAGAAGACGCAGCTTCTGGAAGAACTCGCGACCACCAAGTCCGAGCTCAAGCCCAAGAAGATCATCAAGCGCCTGAAGGTCGTCGAGAGCTTCCTCGAATCCGGCAACCGCCCGGAGTGGATGATCCTCGAGGTGATCCCGGTGATCCCGCCCGAGCTGCGCCCGCTGGTGCCGCTGGACGGTGGCCGCTTCGCGACCTCCGACCTCAACGACCTGTATCGCCGCGTCATCAACCGCAACAATCGTCTGAAGCGGCTGATGGAGCTGCGTGCGCCGGACATCATCGTCCGCAACGAAAAGCGCATGCTGCAGGAAGCGGTCGACGCCTTGTTCGACAACGGCCGTCGCGGCCGGACGATCACCGGCGCCAACAAGCGTCCGTTGAAGTCGCTCGCCGACATGCTCAAGGGCAAACA
>JAFKLV010000311.1 GCA_017304125.1 Sphingomonadales bacterium | reverse complement strand
CGCCCGCGGTCATCGCCGGATCGGGGAGGAAGAGCGGGACGAGCTTGGCATAGCCGACGATCGCATCGCCGTCGCAGGCGATGCGCCAGCTGACCGCGGGGTTGGTGAGATCGCGGATCAATTTGCCGTCGGGGCCATAGGCTTCGGCCAGATAGGTGGTGATATTCTGCGGCGCGGTGAACGGCGCGAACGTGTCATGCCAGACGGTGCGCGCCATTGCATCGAGCGCGGGACCGTCGGCGACGGTCGGGGAACGATAGTCGATCATGCGAATCCTGCCGGTTGCGGCCAATCGGGATGGCGGATGGCGAGTGCCTTGAACAAATTGCCCATCGTGTCGACCAGCCGCTCGCGATCGGCGAGGACGCGCGGGTCGTGCTGCGCCAGCGCGGCGGCGCGCGCATCGATGCCGAGCGCGCGGAGCAATGCGCCCTGATCGACCGGCCCGCTGGCGATCGCGCCGCTGGCGTGGCCGACCAGCCCGAGCGTCGCGAAATCGACATGTGCGGTGAGGTCGCGTTCGCCCGGTTCGTCGAACGGATTGGCGAAGGCATGGCCGCGCACCGCCTGCAGCGTGTCGCCGACCGCCGGGCCGTGATAGCCATAATCGATCGCGAGCAGCGCCCCGCCCTGCGCGACGATCCGCGCCGCGAGCACGCGCATGATGCCGACCGCGGCGGGCGAGGTTTCGATGATCGCGCCGGGGGCGGCATCGCGCAGCGCCTCGGGGATCACGCTGTCGGGCACTTGCTTGCCGGCGATCGGCAGGAACAACACGTCCTGACACGCCACCAGCCGCTCGTGCCACCCGCTCGCCGCGCGGACGAGCTGGCGGATCGGCAGCGCGTCGAAAAATTCGTTGGCGATGACGATCAGCGGGCGATCGGTCGGGAGATCCTCGACATCATCATGCCACGTCGCATGCGCCACGCGCTTCGCCTGTTCGGCGCGCAGCATCGGGCTGGTCTCGACGAAATGGACCGGCGGCGCGAACCCGGCCCTTGCCATCGCGCGCACGGCATCGGCGGTCAGCGTGC
>JAFKLV010000310.1:1125-1828 GCA_017304125.1 Sphingomonadales bacterium | reverse complement strand
CGACAAGTCGGTATCGGACGACAAGAAATGGGTGCTGAATCATGTGCCTTTCTACGCACCCTGGTATCGGTTCCAGTTGTTCTGGGCGTTCGGCGACGGGCTGTTCGAAGCGCTGAAGATCGACCCCTCCTGGCCAGGGGGCAGCGAATCGATCAATGCCAACAATGCCAAGCTGCGCGAGGTGATGCTGCGTCACATTCATCGCGAACTCGAGGGCCGCCCGGATCTCATCGACAAGGTGATTCCGACGTATCCGCCGTTCGGCAAGCGCGTACTGGGAGACGCCGGCTGGTATCAGATGCTTCGGCGCGAGAACGTCGAGCTGACTAGCACTGCGATCGAAGGGATCGAGCCGCAGGGCATTCGCCTCGCGTCGGGCGAATTTCTGGAAGTGGATGCCATCGTCTTCGCCACCGGCTTCGAGGCTACTCGCATGCTCTGGCCGATGGACATCCGGGGGCGATCGGGAAAGAGCATTCGCGACGTCTGGGGCGAAGACGACGCGCGGGCCTATCTGGGCATCACGGTTCCCGATTTTCCCAACATGTTTCTTCTGTTCGGCCCGAATACCAACCTGGGGCATGGAGGTAGCGCGATCTTTCTGGCGGAATGCCAGATGCGCTATACCACCGACGTCATTGCGGCGATGAACGCACAAGGCATTCGCGTCGCCGAGGTCAAGCCCGAAGTGCATGACGCCTAC
>JAFKLV010000310.1:0-1037 GCA_017304125.1 Sphingomonadales bacterium | reverse complement strand
TATTGGCAGCTGACGCGAAAGGCCCGGTTGGACGACTACTACCTGCGGCAAAGCGGAGGCAAGGCCCGATGACCGGCGAGGATTCATTCGGCTCCGTGCTTCCGGAGCAGCAGTTCTTCGATCACCTGAGTGCGGGGCGATTCATGCTCCAAAGGTCTCGCAGCACGGGGCAGTCAGTCTTCTATCCCCGCGCCGTCGCTCCGCGGACGGGCGAGTCCGACCTGGAATGGGTGCCTGCGACGGGGCGAGGCTCGGTCTATGCGACGACGGTGATGCGCGTGAAGCCGCCCGCGGCGCCTTATAACGTCTGCCTCGTCGAGCTCGACGAAGGCTGCCGCATGATGAGCAGGGTCGAGGGCGTGCCGCCCGAACAGGTGCACGTCGGCATGCGCGTCGTGGCGTCCATCGTACATCCCGACGGAGAACGGCCGTACGTCGTCTTTCGCCCCGCCGTCGAGGCCGCGTCATGAAGACGGAGCGATTCCCTCGAGGGAGAACGGCCATCGTGTCGGCCGTCACCCACGGCATCGGCGAGGCGCCTGGCCTGTCCTCGCTGGACCTGGCCGCCATTGCCAGCACGCGTGCCTTGCGTGCGATCGGGCTGACACCGCTCGACGTGGACGGCGTGTTCGTCGGGCTTTCGGACGACTATCTGTCGGGCCTGAGCCTGACCGAATACCTGGGCATGGATCCGCGCGTGACCGACTGCAATCGCACCGGCGGTTCCTCTTTCCAGACGCACGTGATTCACGCCGCCCTGGCGCTGGAGGCAGGCCAGTGCGACGTCGCCCTGATCGCCTACGGCAGCAATCAGCGCACGGGCTCGGGCAAGCTCGTGTCCGCGATGCGCCAGTCGCCGTACGAGCAAGCGTTTCGTCTGGCGCGGCCGATCGGTGGGTATGCGCTGGCCGCGTCGCGCTCGCAGAACGCCTGCCGCACCTCATCGCCGACCTCGAACACCGACGGCCCGATGGCCGGCCCCAGCCAGGCGTGGATCGATGCATCATCCTGCAGGTACTCGCGCAGCGCCTGCACCG
>JAFKLV010000286.1 GCA_017304125.1 Sphingomonadales bacterium | reverse complement strand
GAGCTTGTCGAAGGGCGGCCCTAACTCTCGAACGACAGAACGCCCTTCGACAAGCTCAGGGCGAACGGGGGATAGGCAAATCAACGACCGACGCGCTCGATCAGCGCCATCGCGCCATGGGGCGCGCGAACCTTGGCGCCGTTGATGAAGAAGACGAAGGCATCGCGCGCGCGCGTCTCGGGCTTTGCCGTCTCGACATAGGGCAGACCCTCGGGCGCGCCGCCCGCGCTCCACTCGCGCGCCGCCATCGCCCAGCGATCGAGCTCGGCCGGGGTATAGCCCGCCGGCTCTTCCTCCACGCCATTTTCGAGGCGGGCATAGGTGAAATCGCCGGTCACATCGGCGATCGCGGGATAATCGGCCGAATCGGCATAGACGATCGCCATCCCGGCGGCACGGCACATCGCGATAAAGGCCGGGTCGGCGAAGCTGTCGTGCCGTACCTGCACCGCATGGCGCAGCGCCACGCCCTCATGCGCGGCGGGCAGCAGCTTGAGAAAGGCGCCGAAATCGTCGGCGTCGAATTTCTTGGTCGCCATGAACTGCCACAGGATCGGCCCAAGCCGATCGCCCAGCTCGACGATCCCCTGACCGACGAAACGCCCGACCGATTCCCCCGCCTCGGCCAGCACCTTGCGATTGGTGCAGAAGCGAGAGGCCTTCAGCGTGAAGATGAAGCCGTCGGGCACCGCGTTCGCCCAATTGGCGAAGGTCGCCGGCTTGAACCCGCTATAATAGGTGCCGTTGACCTCGATCGCGGTCATCTTGCCGGCGGCATATTCCAGCTCGCGCTTCGCCGGCCATTTCGGCGGGAAGAAGGTGCCGCGCCACGGTTCATAGGTCCAGCCGCCGATACCGACGCGAATCGTGCCTGTGCTCATGATCTTACCTCAAGATGTGGCCCCGCCCCTCCCCGGCATCCCAGAGACTCAAGCGGTGTCCTCCGTGGCTCTGGATGCCGGATCAAGTCCGGCATGACGATAAAAAACAACGCCGTAGAAATATCCGTGAAGCCCCGGTGTGGCCGCGTCGCACGATACGCTTGCGACGCGGCCGGCGCGATACGAGCGCCAGTCCCGAAAGGGAGGGGGATGGGACCGAACCACAAACGCCCCCCACGCAATCGGGTTCGACCGCCCGGACTCAACGCACCGTGAAGATCACCCGGTCCACCGTTCGCCCCGCCAAATCGACCAACGCGAGTTGATGCCGGCCCGGCGGCGGGAACATCACCGGCGACGAATCCGCCGCGCCGAGATCGCGCGCATCGAGCCGCAAGCGGTGCGCCGCCGCCGCCCCCGTCACCGCGACCGCCAGCCGCTGCCGGTCGCGCGGGATATCGGGATCGAGCGCATAGACGCTCCCCGACACCGGCGCGGCAATCCGCGGGCGGCGTGCCTCGGCCGGGGCGACATCGGCGCGCGCGAACGAGGTGCCGGCGAGGAACCATTCGCGGCGCGGCTGCTCGCCCGTCCCGGCGAAGGTCACGCGGCGCGCCTCCACCCCGGGCGGCGGCGCGGGCGGCGCGTCGGCGCGGCGGGCATTGAGCGCCAGCATCACGTCGCGCCACACCGGCGCCGCGCCGCTGGTGCCCGATACCGCGCGCATCGCATCGCCCTCGACATTGCCGACCCACACCGCAACGGTGAAGCGATCGGTGAAGCCGACGCACCAATTGTCGCGCATCGCCTTCGACGTCCCCGTCTTCACTGCCGCCCAGAACGGCAGCCGCAGCGCCGAATCGAGCCCGAAAGTGCCCGCGCGCGCGACCGGATCGGACAGCATGTCGCCGACGATCCACGCCGCCGCGCGTGTCGTCACCGCGCGCGGCGCGGTGCGCGGATCCTCCGCGGTCAGCCGCAACGGCGCCCAGCGCCCGCCGAGCGCAAGGCTGCGATAAGCCGCGGCCTGCTCGCCCAGCGTCACCTCCGCCGAGCCGAGCGCAAGGCTGAAGCCGTAATAAGACCCGTCCTCGACCAGCCCGCGATACCCCGTATCCCACAGCCGGTCGCGGAACGGATCGACCCCGACCAGCAGCAGGGTGCGCACCGCCGGCACATTGAGCGACCCGGCCAGCGCCGCGCGCGCCGACACCGGCCCCTTGAACGCGCGATCGTAATTCTGCGGGACATACAGGCCGGAGGCGGTGTCCAGCTCGACCGGGGTGTCGTCGAGGATCGACGCGGGGGTGAGATAGCCTTTCTCGATCGCCTCGGCATAAAGGAACGGCTTGAGCGTCGATCCGGCCTGACGATAGGCATTGGCGCCGTCGACCGAGGGCGCGGTGGAATTGCCGCCGACGCCGCCGACAGAAGCGAGCACGTCGCCGCTGGCATTGTCGACCACGATCACCGCCCCGTCGCGCGCGCGGGTCGCGCCGAGCCCGAGTAGCTGCCGGCGCAGCGCGGCGACCGCCACCCGTTGCACCGCGATATCGAGCGTGGTGGTGACGCGCATCCCCGGCTTCTTGAGCAGCCGGTCGGCGAGATGCGGCGCCAGCCCCGGATCGAGCGCAAGGCTCCGCGCCGGCCCCAGCGCCGAGGCGGCGAGCGCCGGGAAACGCGCGCAATTCCCCTCATGCGCCAGCGCGCAGGCGCGCCGCGCGACCGCCTCGGCCGGCGCCTGCGGATTGGGCAGCAGCGCCGCGAGCAGCAGGGCATCATCGCGGGTCAGCGTCGCCGGGGTCTTGCCGAACAGCCCCAGCGCCGCCGCGCCGACGCCCTGCGCCTCGCCGCGAAACCCGGCGAGATTGAAATAGGCCTCGACGATCTGATCGCGGCTCCACGCATCGGCCAGCCCGCGCGCCGCCCTGATCTGGCGCAATTTGTCGCGCCAGCCGCGCGCGCCCGGCCGCGCCAGATCGGGCGCAAGAAAACCCGCGAGCTGCATCGCCAAGGTGCTCGCCCCGCGCGGGCGCTTGCCCGTCAGCCGGTCGCGCGCCGATCCGGCGAACGCCAGCCAGTCGACCCCGCCGTGATGGGCGAAACGACGATCCTCGCTGTCGATGATCGTGGTGCGCAGCACCGGCGCGATATGATCAAGCGGGGTCCACGCCAGCCGCCGCGTCGCGAAATCGACCCGCGAGGAATCGAGCAGCACGCCGTTGCGATCGTAAAGCCACGCCTCTGACGGCCGCCACGCCGCGCGCACCTGCGCATAGGCCGGGAGCGGCGGCGGCCGCGTGAGCCAGTCGGCGATGCCGAACAGCACGGCAATCGCAAGGATGACCGGCACCACCCACGCCGGCCCGCCCTGAGCTGCTCGACCGGCGTCCGCTGATTGCAGGCCAGACCGCGACCGGATCAGCCCAGACGGGAATCGAGGCCAAGGCATCGCACTATCTCTGCACCACCACCACCGGCGCATTGGGCACTGCCGCGTGGATCGCCGGCGAATACATCGCCTCGACCCGCGTCGGCGGCAGCTGGAAGCGCCCGGCGCCGTTCAGCCGCAGCATGTACGACGCCTGGAACCGCCCGCGCGGCACCCAGGCGTAGAATGCCCGCCACGCCGCATTGCCGCGCTCGATATAAGCGGGAACGACGCCGACCTGGACGTCCCACAATTTCCCGTCGCCATCGACCGCGCCGAATTTCACCCCGTCGCCGCCGCTCGCCTGATCGGCGAGCATCTTCGATTGGCCGCCGAGATCGCCGACGATCGTCGCCCCGCCCGGGATCGGATCGTCGATCACCACCCAGTTGCGCTCAGCCGTCGCGTCGACCGTCAGCGTGATGCGCAGCACGTCGCCGCGCGTCAGCTGCCCGGCAACGCGGCGCTGGACCACCTCGACCTTGCGCGTCAGGCGATAGCCCGCCGACAGCGGCTGGGTGAGCGGCACCGCCGCGCGCACCGAGACGCTCGCCCACGGCCCCGCCCCGCCCGACTGGCGCAGCACCAGCGGCGCCTGCGCCGCCGGCAGCGGCAACGACGCCTGCCGCCGGTCGGCGGCGAGCGGCCAGGCGAACGTCGCGCTACGCTGCCCGAGGGTCGCGGTCGTCGTCCCGGCGATCGCGGTCGCCGGATAGAGCTGGGCGAAGCGCCGCACGGTCAGCGCCCCCCAGGCATTGGCGGTGGTGGTATCCCACCGCCCGCGCTGCTGGCGGAGCGCGACGCCGACCATCATCTTCGGCCCCTCGTCCTGCCAGCCCGGCTTGCCGAGCACCGCGAGCAGCGCCTTGATCGAACCTTCGTCGGCCGAGGACATCAGCCACCACGGCGTGTTCGACGCATCGCTGAGGTCAAGCCGCGTCCCTTCATAGACCAGGCGGCTGCGCAGCGCGGTCTCGCCCGCCCCGCGCAATGCCTGCGCATTGGCGATCCCCGGCACGCGATCGAGCGCGAGGAGGTAATCGGCGAGGCTCGCGGTCGGCATTTCCGCCGGGGTCAGCCCGATCTGGCCGAGCATCGCCGGGGTCGCCGCCCCGGCGCGCGCCAGCGCGGCGAAGGCGGCGAGCCGCTGGAGCCGCACATCGCCATATTCCTCGCGCCGCAACCGCCCGTCGAGCACCGCGCGCAGCCCCTCGACCATCCTGGTCCGGCTCGCCTCGGGGATCGGCAGCCCCGCCTCGCCCGCCATCGACAGCACATAGGCAGTCAGCGCCTCGGAGCCCTGCAGGCTCTCGCTCGGCCAGTAACGCAACAGCCCGTCGGGCGCCTGATAGACCGGAATCTCACCCGCCAGCTGGCTCCACCCGGCGGTATCGCCCAAGGCGACGACGCGGCTCATCCTCTGCTCGAAACATTGATAGGGATAGGCCGCCATGAACGCGCGCACCCCCGCCATCGGCGGCGCGAGCGTATCGTCGAGCCGGATATCGACCGACCCCATCCCGCCAATCGCGCCGGCCGGCGCGCGGATCGGGATCGAGGTTTCCGCCCCGACCCGCGTCAGCGTCGCCGCCCACACCTCGACCGGTATCGCCGGCACCACCTCCTGCGTCACCGTCACCTTGTCGGCGGCGCGCCCGTCGCTGGTTTTTGCGCTGACCTGCCAGCGCAAATTGCCCGCCTGCGGCGGCGCGGTGAGGTTCCACGCGATCGGCGCCGCGCCGCCCGCCGGGATCGTCACGGTCAGCGGGCGCCCGGTGGCGATGCGCGGGGTGAGCGCCACCTCCGCCGTCACCGTCATCGGCTTGTCCGAGCCGTTCCGCAGCGTGAAGCCCGCGGCATATTGATCCCCGGTGCGCACCACCGGCGGCAGCCCGGCATAAAGCGACAGATCCTGCGCGGTGCGGATATTGGTCGCGCCCATCCCGAAGCGGTCCGCGCCGTCGGTAGCGATCGCCACCAGCCGGAACGAGGACAAAGCATCGTTGAGCACCACCGGCACGATCGCCCGGCCCTGCGCATCGAGCGCGACACGCCCCTTCCACAGCAGCACCGGCTGGAAATTCTCGCGGTTGAGCGCGGCCGAATCCGCGCCGCCGCCGCCGCCGGTCTCGACCGCCTTGCGCCCGTAATGCCGCTTGCCGACCACCTGCATCTGCGCGGTGGCGGTGAGCACCGACAGCGGGCGCTCGCCCATCATCGCGGTCAGCACGTCCCATGATTCATTGGGGGCGAGCTGGAGCAACGCCTGATCGACCGCGGCGAAGGCGACATCGGCGGTGCGCGCCGGCTTGCCGTCCGGCCCGGTCACCGCAATCGCCACCTGCGCGGTGTTGCGCGCGGCATATCGCTCGCGATCGGGCTTCACCGTCACGCCGAGCTGGTGCGCTTCCCACCCGACCTTCACCTTGGCGATACCGAGGCGATAGGCGGGTTTGGACAGATCGACCGCCGCGGTCGCCGCCGGCGCCTCGTCATGCGCGCCGAACAGGCTCTTGAACCAGCCCCACCAGCTTTGCGTCACGCGCCCGCGCACCGCCATCACCGAGACATAGACGTCGGGCGCGTAGCTCCCCGGCATCTTCACCTCGACCACCGGGTCCTTGCCCGACAATTCGGTGACGAAGCTCGACAGCACGCCCTCGCGCTCCACCGTCACCAAGGCAGTGGCGGAGCGGAACGGCATCCGCACCTGGAAGCGCGCGGTATCGCCGGCCTTATAGGCGGTCTGCTCCGCGACGACGTCCATCCGGTCGCCATTGTCGCCGCCGAACCACCAATCGTCGTCGCCCGCCAGCCACACCGAGCGCACCGCGCGCGCGACATTGCCGTCGGCGTCCGCCGCGGTGGCGACGGCATAGATTTCGCCCGACACGCCGGGATCGACCGCGCATTGCGCCAGCCCCTGCGCATCGGTGGTCGCCGCGCAGGAGGCGGCGAGCTTGGTCGTCCGCATCTGATTGTCATAAGCGTAGAAGCCGCCGATCAGCCGCCGCCGCGCGGTGAGGATCTGCCGGCTGTACAGCGCGACATTGATCTTCTGCCCCTTGATCGGCTTGCCCTCGGCGTCGAGCGCGACGAAGCGCAGGCGAAGGTCGTCCTGCTTCATCAGCCAGCCGTCGGTCTTGACCCCAAGCTGGACGCGCGAGGCGAAGACGGGGATCGTCCGCGAAGCGGTCAGCGTCTGGCCGTTGGCATCCTGATAGTCCATCTCGACCGTCATGTCGGTCGTGCCGTCGAGCCCCTGCGGCACCTCGATCGACTGGCGCCCGGTGCCGTCGGCGCCGAGCGTCGCGGGCAGCGTCTGCGTGGGGGGCAAAGTCGGGCCGTCCTCCTCGCCATCGCCGTTGAGCGGCTTCACGCCCTCCTGCACCGCGCGGCCGCCGAAGGTATAAGCCTCATAGCCGTCGGGCGTGGTGCGATGCGCGAACCAGCCGACGCGCATGTCGACCGGCAGATTGGAGGCGCCCCCGCCGGACAGATAACCGACGAACAGGTCGAGCGGCACCGTCTTGGGGCGCACCACCGCCCCCTTCGGCCCGCTCACCGTCGCGCGCATCGTCGGCAGGCGATATTCGTCGAGCCGGAACGATTGCTGGGTGTAGATCGTGCGATCGCCCGCGATCACGCGCAGATCGTAGTCGCCCATCGGCGCGCCCTGCGGCGCGGTCCACGTCGTTTCGCCGACGCCATGCGCGTCGATCGTCAGCGGCAGATCGAATTCGGTGTCCGATCCGCGATGCGACAGCCGCAAGGTGCCGCTGAACCCCGCCGGGATCGTGAACCCCGCGCCGACCGGGCGGCGCACGATATGCTTCATGTGGATCGTCTCGCCGGCACGGACCAGCGCGCGGTCGAACACGGTGTGGAACACGTCGTCGGGCTTCGAATAGCCATAAGGCAGGTCGAAATCATACGGCCGGATGCCGTCGCCCCATTGCGTCAGCGTAAAGCTGAAATCGCCCCCGGCGCGCGCCGAGACCATCAGCGGATGGGTCGAGGAATTCTCGTTGCAGCTGCCATAGGTCGCCGGCTCGGGCAGCCCGCCGGCGACGAACAGGCCACCGGAATGATCGGTGATGCCGCGCGCCAGCACCTCGCCGGTGCAGCTGTCGGTCACCGCGACCTTGGCATTGGCGACCGGCTTGCCGCTGTCGGGCGCGGTGACCCAGGCGAGGCTGCGTTCACGGCCCCATTTGAAATGCACCGCCATGTTGGTGACGAGCGCCGCCGCCGCGACATAACGCGGCGCATCGCGCCCGAGCAAGGCGCGGCCGAGCACCGGGCTGGCCAGTTCGACGACATAGAAGCCGGGCTTGCCGAGCGGCACCCCGACCACCTCGAAATCCTGCCCCTTGCCGGGCAAAGCGACATTGAGCGGCGCGCCCTGCTTGCCGAGGATCGAGGTATCGCCGGTGTGATTGACCTCGACCGTTTCCTCGCCGTGCTTGACCGATTCGTAGCGCGTATCGCCCGCGACGGAGACGCGGCGCAGCCAGTCCGCCACCTCGCCGTCCTTGTCGGCGACGTGCAACGCCTGCCCGGCGACGGTGAGATTGCGCCCCTGCAGCGCCGGTTCGACATTGCGCACCGTCACCGGCAGCACGCCGCCTTCCTTCGCCTCGAGGATGCCGAACGGCGCGGCGAATTTCACCAGCGGCGGGGCGCGATCGAAGCGGATATCGAGCGGGAAACGCTCGGCATTGGACAAAGCGCGGCCGCTCTCGTCCTTCACGCCCTGCGGCAATTCCAGCTTGGCCGGGGTGGCATAAGGCAGCGGCGGGGTGAAGCCCACGTCCGCGATCGTCGCCTTCTTCTTCTCGTCGTCGCTGAAGGTCGGCGCGATCTTCTTGCCGTCGGGCAGAGTGATGCGGATTTGCTGCGCGACCGACATCGCCACCGGCGCGGAGAAGCGCACCCACGCCTTTTCGACCGGGCTGCACCCCGCCTGCGGATTGACCCGCGAACATTCGAAGCGCGCCGCGAACGGCTTGCGCACCTTATAATCGAAACGCTGGTCCGCCCCGGCGAGCTTGCCGCCGACGCCGGCGATATTCGCCCCCCACACCAGTGCCATGTCGCGCCCCGGCGGCAGGTTGCGGCGGCATTTCAGCGCCACCACCCCGGCGGTCGCGCGCTGGCGATCGGCGGCCGAGGCCTGGGCGAGATCGCCCGGCAGCCCGGCATTCTCCAGGAAGTTGCGCACTTCCCAGCGGTCCTTGCCCATTTCGCCGATCAACTTGCCCGGCAAATCGGCGGGCAGCACGTCGACCGGGATCTTCTCGCCGATCCCGTCGACCGCGCAATAGGCATTGGCCGCGATCGAGCGCGGATCGGCCGGCATATTGGCCGCGACGAGGAAGGTCTGGTCCTCCTCGATCTCGTCGCCCCCGCCCGAGGGAAGCACCGCGCGCGCCACCGGCCCGCCGGCATCGACGGTGAAGCTCTGCGCGCCGGCCAGCGCATAGCCCGCGACGCTCTTCAGCCCGTCGACCGTCTTGAAGCGGCACGTCGTCCCGCCCGGCAGCGGCTGGGTGAATTCATAGACCCAGGTCTGCTGGTCGACCCAGCGCCCCTGCCCCGCGACCGAACATTCGGCGGTGGCCGGCGCGGCGGCGCGCGGATCGCCGAGCGGCGCCATCGGCTGGCTGAAGCGCAACGTGAAACGCTCGATCGCGCCACCGCCGATACCCGGCTGCGCGAGGATCACGCGAGGCGCATTGTCACTGAGCGCCGCGACCGGCGCGATGGCCAGTGCGAGCAGGGCGAGCTTGGCGGCAAGCTTCATCAATGTCCTCCCGAGACCGCGGCGAAGCTATCGATGAAAAGCGCCGTAAGTCCAGCAGGAAACAGTGTAAATTCGTGCGCAGGCTCAGGCGCGGAACCAGTGGCGGCGCAGAAAATAGGCGATGATTCCAACCGAAATCGCAACGCAGGCGATCATGATCGCGTCGAACGCCCACGGCTTTTGCGCATAGGGCAGCCCGGAGACGTTCATCCCGTACAGCCCGGTGATGAAGGTCAGCGGCAGGAACACCATCGCCGCGATCGCGATGATCAGGCTGCGCGTATCGATCAGTTCGGCGCGCAGGTCGGTCAATGTCTCGTGGATCAGGCTGGCGCGCTCGCGGATCGCCTCCAGTTCCTCGGCCATCCGCGCGGCGCGATCGGCGGCGGCGGCGACATGCGCGCGATCGTCCTCGCTCAGCCAGTCGCCCTGCAATTGCGCGAGCTTGTCGAGCGCGGCGCGCTGCGGATTGAGGAAGCGGCGATAGCCGATCGCCGCGATCCGCGCCCGCGTCACCTTGCGGCGCAGCTCATAGACGCGATCGGCATCCAGCTCCTGCTCGCAATCGTCGATCTGGTCACCCAGCTCGGACACCACCGGATCGAGATCGTTGGTGATTGCGGTGGCGAAGCTGGTGATCAGATCGCCGGGATCGTCGGCGCTGCCGTCCTTCACCGCCTGTTCCACCACATCGGTGGCGACAAGATGCTTGCGCGTTACCGAGATCACCCGGCCCTTGGTCGCCCAGATGCGCACCGAGGCGAGCAGGTCCGACGGATAGACCTCCTCCTCGCTCCGCCCGCGCAGGTTGAGATAAGCGCCGGTTTCATAGCCGTCGCAGCGCGGGCGCGTTTCCTGCGCGGTCAGCGCCTCGACGAGATGCTCGGACAGCTTGGCCTCGTCGCGCAGCCAGGTCTTGGTGGTGTCGCCGGTGCTGGGCAGATGGACCCAGACCATCCCCGCGGTACAATCCAGCGCTTCCTTGACGGTGATGCGCCGTGCCACACCATTGTCGATACGATAGCCGAACCCGCTCACAGCATCTCCACGTCGACGGTCAAACCCGAATCTGCGTCCAACGGCGGCGCGGCGCATTCGATCCGCGCCGCATCCGCCCGCGCACGATCGAGAATAGCGCGCGGCACCCCCGGGCGATGCGTCACGCGATCGGCATGCGCCAGCAGCCGCGCTTCGCGCAATGTCAGATCGTCGGGGTCGACGGAGCGCAATCTGAGGGCAACGATCCCTGCCGCGACGCGCGCGTCGACCGGCCCCGCATCGGGCGCGTCGCCGTGGTCGCGGAGCGGATCGAGCGCCGCGCCCGACCCCAGCGCCGCGCCGATCGCGCGCCGCCGCTCGCCCGCCTCGGGGTAACGCGCGCGCCACGCGCCGCGCGCGGCATGCAGCGCCTCGGCCAGCCGCCCGAGCCGCGCCGGCAGCACAGCCTCCAGCCGCTGCCGGAGCGCCGCCGCCAGCCCGGCCGACGCGCCGCCGGTGCCGATCGCGACGATCACCGGCGCGCGATCGACGATCGCCGGCAGGGTGAAATCGCACAAATCGGGGCGGTCGACCGCATTGACCAGCACCCCGCGCGCCCGAAGCCGCGCGACCGCGCCGTCATCATCGACGACGATCGCCAGCGCAGCGGCCTCGGCCTCGGCCACCACCCGCGCCCCGGCGCGTTCGAGCAGGCGCCGCTTCGCGTCCGCCGTCTCGCCTTCCCCGATCAGGATCACCGGCCGCCCGGTGAGGCTGACGAACAGGGGAAGGCTGGCGAGCGTCACAACCAGTCCGGCACCCGCTCGGCGGCGAGGATCGT
>JAFKLV010000285.1 GCA_017304125.1 Sphingomonadales bacterium | reverse complement strand
CGGGGCCGAGCCGTTCAGCGAGGCGCGGCTAGCCGCGCTGCGCGCCGAGCGGCGGCCGGTGTTCGCTTATTTCACCGCCGATTGGTGCCTGACGTGCAAGGTCAATGAAAAGGCCGCGATCGAGACCGAAGCGGTCGCGCAGGCCTTTGCCAGGCGCAAGGTGGCGGTGCTGGTCGGCGACTGGACCAATGGCGATCCTGCGCTCGGCCGCTTCATCGAGGCGAACAACCGCGCCGGCGTGCCGCTTTATCTGTGGTACGCCCCCGGCACCCCCGCGCCGCAGGTGCTGCCGCAGGTGCTGACCAAGGATATGCTGGTGACGCTGGCTAAGCCGGAATGAGCGTGGCCGCGGCGGTGCCGGCGGTTTCCTCGTCCGGCAGCGCCGCCCAGCCGCGCGGGCCGAGCATCTCCATCGGGCGATAGCGCGTCTTATATTCCATCCGCGGCGAGCCCTTCACCCAATAGCCGAGATAGACATAGGGCAGCCCCGCGGCGCGCGCGCGCAGGATGTGATCGAGGATGATCAGATTGCCGAGGCCGGGGCGGTCGGCCAGTTCGGTATCGAAGAAGCTGTAGATCATCGACAGCCCGTCCGCCTGCCGGTCGGTCAGGCAGGCGCCGATCAGCCGGCCCTGCGCGCCGTTCACCGAAGGCTCGCGATATTCGACGATCACCGAATTGACCGGCGATTGCTCGATCATGTCGGCATAATCGCTCTCGTCCATCTCGGCCATGCCGCCGCCGGGATGCCGCGCGGCGAGATAGCGGCGGAGCAACTGATATTGCTCGTCGGTCGCCCAGGGGCGGCACGCCGTCACCTCCAGATCATGATGCCGGCGGATCAGCTTGCGCTGGGTCGCATTGGCGGCGAAATCCTGCGCCACCACGCGCACCGAGACGCAGGCGGTGCACCCGGCGCACGACGGGCGATAGGCGACGGACTGGCTGCGGCGGAAACCGATCCGCCCGAGCGCGTCGTTCAGCTCGCTCGCATGCGGGCCGGAAAGTTCGGTGAACACCTTCCGCTCCTGCCGCCCCGGCAGATAGGGGCAGGGCGCGGGACTGGTTACGAAGAAACGTGGAAAGCGAAATGGCGCCGTCACCGCCCAATCCCCCTGACGCTGCGTGACGATTCACGCTCGTGTCAGGGGGAAATATGTAACTTCTTGCCAAGTGTGAAAAGCGCCTTAACCATGAAATCGGGGTTAACGCTGTCCCGCTTTGATCGGTGGAGGACGGGAAGCACGCGCGCTCCGTCACCTCGGCCTTGAGCCGGGGTCCATCGGGAGGCAGGCGCAGGGCAAGAGCCTCTTGCGTTGGAGCGTGAGGCACAATGGACCCCGGCTCAAGGCCGGGGTGACGTTGGGATATTATCCCGCTTCGACCTGGCTCACCTCATAACCGCCGTCGCGCAGCGCGCTGATCAGCCGGTTGAGATGCGGGCGATCGCGCGCCTCGCATTCGATATCGGCGATCAGCCCCTTGGCGGGCAGCGAGGTGAACACGCGCTGGTGATAGACCTCGATGATGTTGACGCGCTGCTCGTCGAAGATCCGCGCGACATTGTAGAGCGATCCCGGCTGGTCCTTCAGCCGGATGCGCAGCCGCGCCAGCCGCCCCGACCGCGCCAGATCGCGCAGCAGCACGTTGGCGAGCAGCCGCGTGTCGATATTGCCGCCGCACAGCACGATGCCGACGGTCTTGCCGCGGAATCGCTCGGGATGCTGCATCAGCGCGGCGAGCCCGGCGGCGCCGGCGCCCTCCGCCACGGTCTTTTCGATCTGCAGCAGCAGGCTGACCGCTTCCTCGAGGCTGCGTTCGGAGACGAGCAGGATGTCGTCGACCAGCGCCTTGACGATCCCCGCGGTGATCGCCCCCGGCTCCTTGACGGCAATGCCCTCCGCCAGCGTATCGCCCGCGCATGGCATGTGGGTGCCGTTGAGGCGATTGTACATCGAGGGGAACAGCTCGGCCTGCACCCCGATCACCTCGATCGGGCGCGCTGCCGCGCGGGCGACCGTCGCCATGCCGGAGATCAGCCCGCCGCCGCCGATCGGGGTGATGAACGTGTCGATGTCGGGCGCATCGTCCAGCATTTCCAGCGCGACCGTTCCCTGCCCGGCGATCACGCGCGGATCGTCGAACGGGTGGACGAAGGTCAGCCCCTCGCTCGCCTCCAGCGTGCGCGCATGGGCATAAGCCGCGTCGAACGTATCGCCTTCCAGCACCACCGTCGCGCCATGGCCCTGCGTCTGCGTCACCTTCACGATCGGCGTGGTGGTGGGCATGACGATCGTCGCCGGCACGCCCAGCCGATTGGCATGATAGGCAAGGCCCTGCGCGTGATTGCCGGCCGAGGCCGCGATCACGCCGCGCGCGCGGGCTTCATCGCTCAGCTGGAGCAAGGTGTTGAGCGCGCCGCGCTCCTTATAGGCGGCGGTGAACTGAAGGTTCTCGAACTTCAGATAGACGGTCGCGCCGGTCAGTTGCGACAGCGTGCGGCTGACGAGGGTCGGCGTGCGTACAATCGAGTCGCGAATCCGCATGTGCGCGGCGCGCACGTCGTCGATGGTGACGGGAAGGGATTCGTTGCTCGTTGCAAGGGTGGCCAACATAACCTCCATTTGATGCCGCAACACGCGCGGCGGAGAGGAGCGCCGCCTAGACTATCTGGCGCGTTGTGGAAACTCCGCCTAATCGACGGCTATGAAGATCGCATTCATCGGCACCGGCGTCATGGGCGCCCCGATGGCCGGGCACCTCGCCCGCGCCGGACATGACGTCATCGTCTACAACCGCACCCGCGCCAAGGCGGAGGCCACCGGGTTCGCGGTGGCGGACACCCCGGCGATTGCCGCTGCCGGGGCGGATGCGGTGGTCGCCTGCGTCGGCAACGATGCCGATCTGGAGCAGGTGACGCTGGGCGAGAACGGCGCCTTTGCGGCGATGCGCGCCGAGGCGGTGTTCATCGATCACACCACGGTTTCCGCCGATATCGCGCGGCGGCTGGCGGCGGCGCGCGCGCTGGTCGTCGATGCGCCGGTCTCCGGCGGGCAGGCCGGGGCGGAAAAGGGCGCGCTCTCGATCATGTGCGGCGGCAGCGATGCGGCGATGGCGCAGGCGCGCCCGGTGATGGAGGCCTATGCCGCGCGCATCGTCCATGTCGGCGCGGCCGGGGCGGGGCAGCAGACCAAGATGGTCAACCAGATCTGCATCGCCGGGGTGGTGCAGGGGCTGAGCGAGGCGTTGCGCTTCGCGCAGGCGAGCGAGCTCGATCTCGACGCGGTGTTCGAGGCGGTGTCGGGCGGCGCGGCGCAAAGCTGGCAGATGGTCAACCGCTGGGGGACGATGGCCAGGGACGAATTCGATTTCGGCTTCGCGATCGACTGGATGCGCAAGGATCTGGGGCTCGCGCTCGACGAGGCGAAGCGCAACGGCGCGGTGCTGCCGGTCGCGGCGCTGGTCGATCAATTCTATGCCGAGGTGCAGAAGATCGGCGGCGGCCGGCAGGATACCAGCGCGCTGGTGCGGAGGCTGCCGCGGTGAAGGCACTATGGCTGGCGGCGGTCGCCGCGCTTGTCCCGATGCCGGCGCTGGCCGATGCGCTGATCGACAATGTTCAGGGCATCACGCTCGACCGCAACGGACAGGTCGTCCGCTTCAAGGCGATCGTGATGGACAAGGACGGCAAGGTCGTCCGCCTCATTCCCCCCAACGAGCCGCCGCACAAGCCGACCAAGAAAGACCCCGGGCCGCGCTACGACTGGCGCGCCGATCTTAAGGGCAAGGTGCTGTTGCCCGGCTTCATCGACGCGCACGGCCATGTCATCGAGCTGGGCTTCGCGGCTTTGTCGCTCGATCTGTCCGACACCAAGTCGCTCGACGAGGCCAAGGCGAAGGTCGCCGCCTATATCGCGGCCAACCCGGATCGGAAGTGGATCGTCGGGCGCGGCTGGAATCAGGAAGTCTGGGGGCTCGGGCGCTTCCCGACCGCGGCCGATCTCGATTCGATCTCGGGCGGGCATGCGATCTGGCTCGGCCGCGCCGACGGACATGCCGGCTGGGCCAATAGCGTGGCGATGCGCGAGGCCGGCGTCACCGCCGCCACCGCGACCCCGACCGGCGGCCGGATCGAAAAGACCGCTGGCGGCCAGCCTGCCGGCACCTTCGTCGATGCCGCGACCCAGCTGATCGAGAAGGTCATCCCGCAGCCCTTGCCCAAGGAGCGCGATGCTGCCTTCCTCGCCGCGCAACAGGTGTTGCTCGGCTATGGCGTCACCGCGATCGCCGATATGGGGACGACGCTCGACGACTGGCTGAGCTTCCGCCGCATGGCCGATATCGGCGCGCTGCGCGTCCGCGTGATGAGCTATGCGATGGGGGTCGAGACCGCGAGCCGCGTCGGCGGCAAGGGGCCGACGCCGTGGCTCTATGCCGATCGGCTGCGGATGGGCGGGGTGAAGCTCTACGCCGATGGCGCGCTCGGCTCGCGCGGGGCGTGGCTCAAGGCGGCTTATGCCGATGCGCCGGGCCAGTCCGGGCTCGGCTTCAACAGCGACACCCAGCTCCAGAACCAGATGAGCCGCGCCGCGATGGACGGTTTCCAGAT
Organism: Sphingomonadales bacterium; assembly: GCA_017304125.1. Classification (GTDB taxonomy): domain Bacteria; phylum Pseudomonadota; class Alphaproteobacteria; order Sphingomonadales; family Sphingomonadaceae; genus Sphingomonas. The sequence goes on along the minus strand of JAFKLV010000285.1, from coordinate 6,396 downwards.
CGCGGTCCATGCGATCGGCGACCGGGCGAACCAGCAAGTGCTCGATGCGATCCAGGCCTTGTCGGACACCTATACCGGCGACCGGCGCTGGCGCATCGAACATGCGCAGATCGTAGACCCCGCCGATCTGCCGCGCTTCGGCCATTTCGGCACGATCGCCTCGATGCAGCCGATCCACCAGACCAGCGACCGCACGATGGCCGAGGCGCGGCTTGGCCCGCAGCGGCTGGCGGGGGCCTATGCGTGGAAGTCGATGCTGACCAACGGGTCGAAGCTCGCCTTCGGATCGGACACCCCGGTCGAAAAGCCCGATCCCTGGGCCGGCTGGGCGGCGGGGTTCACCCGGCAGGATGCCGACGGGCAACCCTATGGCGGGTGGCGCCCGGAGGAAGCGCTGACCCGCGAACAGGCGTGGTGGGCCTATACCGGGGGCGCATCCTATGCCGGCTTTGCCGAGAATAAGTTCGGCATCCTCGCGCCGGGGCAGCGCGCCGATTTCATCATCGTCGACCGCGATCCGCTCAACGCCAGCCCGACCGAGCTGCGCAAGACGGTGGTCGAGCAGACGTGGATCGGCGGCGAGAAGGCGTGGGAGCGGAAGTAAGCGCTAACCGGCGATCGCTACCGCGTCGGGCAGGCGCGCCGCGCGGTCGTCGGCGTCATAATCGAACAAGCTGCCGGGATAAGCCGCGAGGTGCGGCAGGCGTTCGCGCCAATTGTCGTTGTCGACGTTACGGACGAGCCAGTCGATCGCCGGGCCGACCGACTGGCGATAGGTCGTCGGCGCTGTCGCCAGCGCCGAACAGATCATCGGCCGCGGCAGCGACCACGGGTTGCGCCCGAGCGCAGGCGGGTAGGAAATCGAATCGGCGAGGCCGATCAGTTCGGCCTTCATCCCCATGATCTCCATGATCGTCTGGCCGATCTCGGCGACCGAAGGGCAATCCGCGTCGGAGACGTTGGCGATCGCGGCCAGATCGCCCGCCGCGGCGCGGCGCACGGCATCGACGATCGCGGCAACTGAGGTCGTCTGAAACCGGCTGCGCCCGCCATAGGCCAGCGGGATCGTCGCGCGGCGGTCGAGCAATCGCTTCACGAACCACCATTCGCGCGCGCCTTTGCTGTCCGGCCCGTGGATCGCGCCGGGGCGCAGGATCGTGACAGGGCAGGCGGCCTGATCGAACAGCGTGCGCTCCATCGCGATCTTGCGCGTCGAATAGCTCGTGTCGCCGGGGGCAATGGTCGGGCTGTCCTCGGTCAGCGGGTTGACGAAATCGGGAAAGCCGCAGCGCGGCGCCTCGTCGAGCGTCCGCCCCTCGGCATCGCGATAGACGCTGATGCTGGAAATCGCGACGATATGCCGCGCATCCCGCCCCGCATCGGCGAGCGCCGCGGCGTCGGCAGCGTCGAACGCGACGCACGAGACCAGCAGATCGCACTCCCCGCCGATGCCGGCGCGCAGCGCGGCGACATCGCGGGCATCGGCGATCGCGTGGCGGCAGCCGGGCGGGATATCGGATACGCTGCGGCTGGCGATCGTCACCGACCAGCCGTCGCGCACCAGATCGCGCGCCAGCGCCAGCCCGATCTGCCCCGTTCCGCCGACGATTACCGCTTTGGCCATGTGAGATGCCTTTCGGCGATCTGGCTACCGGGCGGGCAGGGGCGTGTCGAGCCGTGCGCCAGAATCAAACGGCCGCGGCACCCCCCGATGCCGCGGCCGTCTCCCGGTACGATACAGATGCTGGTCAGGCGACCTGTGCCGTCTCCTCCGGTTCACGCAACACATAGCCGCGTCCCCAGACAGTTTCGATATAATTCTCACCGTCGCAGGCAAGGCTGAGCTTCTTGCGCAGCTTGCAGATGAACACGTCGATGATCTTGAGTTCCGGCTCGTCCATCCCGCCATAGAGGTGGTTGAGGAACATTTCCTTGGTCAGCGTGGTGCCCTTGCGGAGCGACAGCAGCTCCAGCATGGCATATTCCTTGCCGGTCAGATGCACCCGCGCGCTATCGACTTCCACCGTCTTGGCATCAAGGTTGACGGCGAGTTTGCCGGTTTTGATAACCGACTGCGAATGGCCCTTCGAGCGGCGCACGACCGCGTGGATGCGGGCGATCAGCTCTTCGCGATGGAACGGCTTGGTGACGTAATCGTCCGCGCCGAAGCCGAACGAGCGCACCTTCGAATCCATTTCGCCGATGCCCGAAAGGATCAGCACCGGGGTGGTGACCCGCGCAACGCGCAGCCGCTTCAGCACGTCGTAACCGTGCATATCCGGCAGGTTCAGATCGAGCAGGATGATATCGTAATCGTAGAGCTTGCCGAGATCCAAACCCTCTTCGCCCAGATCGGTCGAATAGACATTGAAGCCTTCAGCGCTCAGCATGAGTTCGATCGCCCGGGCCGTCGTGGGCTCGTCCTCGATCAGCAATACACGCATCTGCAATCCCCCATTCGAGACTGCGATCCGCCCCCATTTTTAGGATCGCATTCAGAATCATTAACCAAATACGGTCTGAACGCAAAAGGTTAATTTCGTCTTAAGCCAGGGATTCCCGCGAGTCGCGCGCGATGCAATACGGCGAATCGGGCAAATTGCGCGATAATGGGAGGAAATATCCGTTAGAACGGTTTCACTATGGTAAAGGCGCTTCCAGCCTTGGTTTACGGGTTGGGGGCTCAGATATCCTGCACCAGCCGCCCGTAAAGCTCCGGCCGGCGATCGCGGAAGAAGCCGAAGGCGGCGCGGTGGCGCTTCACGCGATCGAGATCGAGCGTCGCGGTGATCACGCCTTCCTCGGTACGATCCAGCTCGGCGAGGATGTCGCCGCGCTCGTCGCAGATGAAGCTGGTGCCGTAGAAGGTCTGGTCGTGCTCGGTGCCGACGCGGTTGGCGGCGATGACCGGAACGACGTTCGACACCGCATGGCCGACCATCGCGCGACGCCACAGCCGCGCGGTATCCAGCCCTTCGTCATGCGGCTCGCTGCCGATCGCGGTGGGGTAGAACAGCACTTCGGCGCCCATCAGCATCATCGCGCGCGCGGTTTCAGGATACCATTGGTCCCAGCAGATGCCGACGCCGATCTTCGCCGCCGGGCCGTTCCACACCTTGAACCCGGTGTTGCCAGGGCGGAAATAGAATTTCTCTTCATAGCCGGGGCCGTCCGGGATGTGGCTCTTGCGATAGACGCCGGCGACCTTGCCGTCGGGATCGACCATCGCGAGGCTGTTGTAGTGATGCGGCCCGTCCGCCTCGAAGAAGCTGGTCGGGATCCACACCTTGAGCTCGGCGGCGAGCGCCTGCATCGCGGTGACCGCGCGATGCTCGCCGACCGGCTTGGCGCGGGTAAACAGCCCTTCGTCCTCGACGCGGCAGAAATATTCGCCCTCGAACAATTCGGGCGGCAGGATCACCTGCGCGCCCTTCGCCGCCGCCTCGCGGACGAGGCGGGAAACATTGGCGATATTGCCCTCCAGATCGTCGGAGAAGGCAAGCTGCAGCGCGGCGACATGGATCTCGGTCATGCGCGCGCCTTTAGGGGAAATGCGCTGGCGAGCCAATGGCGTGTGCCGCTCCCCTCCCTTGTTCAAGGGAGGGGGGTAAAGAGGCGGGTTACCCCGGTATCTGCTGGCTGATGCAGTGGAAGCTGCCCCCGCCGGTGAGAATCGCATCGGCGCGCAGCCCGACCACCTCGTGATCGGGGAAGATCGCCTGCAGCGCCAGCAACGCCATCTGATCGTTGGCCGCGCCATAGAGCGGCACGACCACGCTGGCGTTGCCGATATAGAAGTTCATGTAGCTCGCCGGGACGATCTCATCGTCGCGGATCACGCGGCCGGGGGAGGGCATCGGGACGACCTCCAGCCCGAACGCCTCGGCGCGCTTGGCGGCCTGCTGATAGACCTGCCAATTGGGGTCATTGTCCGCCGCGACCGGGATCGCCAGCCGCCCCTCGCCGACGAAGCGCGCGAGATTGTCGACATGCCCGTCGGTATGATCGTTGAGCAGCCCGTCGCCGAGCCACAGCACGCGATCATAGCCGAGGTCGCGTTCCAGCCGCTCCTCGATCTCCGCCTTGCCGAGATGGCCGTTGCGATTGGGGTTGAGCACGCATTGCTCGGTGGTGACGACCAGCCCGGTGCCGTCGCCGTCGAGCGCGCCGCCCTCCAGCACCCAGTCGCACGGGATGATGCGCTTCTTCGCGCGCCGCGCGCGCCGCGCGCCGACGTCATCGTCGCCCGGCAGGTCATATTTGCCGCCCCAGCCGTTGAACCCGAAATCGCGCGCCGTGCCGTCGCCGGTCAGGATCACCGCGGTATCGCGCAGCCAGATGTCGCCGAACGGCTCGACCACCACCTCGGCGAACGGCGCGAGCTTCGACGCGGCGACGCCGGCCTCGGCATCGGCGGCGACCAGCAGCACCTTCTCGCCGCGCCCGTCGGCATGCACCGCCCTGGCGAAAGCGGCGACTTCGGTGCGCGCCTGATCGAGATCCTCCTGCCACAGCTCCGCGTGCGACGGGAAACCGATCCACACCGCCTTATGGCGCGCCCATTCGGGGGGAGGGGGCAACGTCACTTGGCGGCCCCGCGCGATTTGTCGCGGATCGCGCGGAATTCGGCGGTGGGATACCAATTGGGCCAGGCGTCGCTGTCGGCCAGCTCGCGGCCGAGCTGATAATAAAGCGTCAGATCCTGCACCGCGCCGGACCAGTCCCAGTTGGGATTATATTCGTCCTGCGGCTTGTGATAGCGATGCGCGACATAATCCTCCGCCGCGGCATGGCCGGCGGCGACGCCGCCGTTGACCAGATCCTCGCCGCCCGATCCCGACAGCATCGGCACGCCGAGCTTGGCGAAGGAGAAATGGTCGGAGCGGTAATAATGGCCCTTTTCCGGGGTCGCCTCGGGCACCATCGTCCGGCCCTGCGCGGCGAGCAGCGGCTTCACCATATCCTCCAGCTCGGACTTGCCGGCGCCGGTGATCTCGAAATCCTTGGTCGCGCCGTTGACGTTGAGCACGTCCATATTGACCCCGCCGACCGTCTTGCCGAGCGGGAACACCGGATGCCGCGCATAATAAGCCGAGCCGAGCAGCCCGCTTTCCTCCGCGGTCACCGCGAGGAAGGCGATCGAGCGCCGCGCCGGCCCCGCCTTGGCCTGCACCTCGGCCATCGCGATCAGCCCGGCGACCCCCGAGGCATTGTCGACCGCGCCGTTGCAGATCCCGTCGCCGTCGACCGGATCGCAATGCCCCAGATGGTCCCAATGCGCCGAATAGAGCACCGTCTCGCCGGGCACGGACTTGCCCGGCAGCACGCCGACCACATTGTGCGAGGCGCTGCGGCGGATCGTGTTCGCGAAGCTGCCGGAGAATTTCACCCCCAGCGGCACCGCCTTGAACCCCTTGTGCTTCGCCGCTTCGGACAGCGCGGCGAAATCCTTGCCCGCCGCCGCGAAGATTTCCTTCGCGCGGTTGAGCTGAATCCAGGCGACGATCTGGCTCTGGTCCATATGGTTGTTGGTTTCGTCCAGCTCGTGCTGCGCGCCGGTCCACGACGAGCGCACCACCGCCCAGGGATAGGCTGCCGGCTCGGTATCGTGGACGATGATCGCGGCGGCGGCGCCCTGTCGCGCGGCTTCCTCGAATTTATAGGTCCAGCGCCCGTAATAGGTCATCGCGCGGCCCTCGAACGGGCCGGCATTCGCGCCGGCTTCCTTGGTCTGCCAGTCGGGATCGTTGATCAGGATGACGACCGTCTTCCCCTTCACGTCCACGCCGGCATAATCGTTCCAGCCCTTCTCGGGCGCGTTGATGCCATAGCCGACGAACACCATGTCGCTGGCCTTGAGCGAAATCTTCGGCACGACGCGATAGGTGCCGGCGACGATATCGTCGCGATAGGCGAGCACGATCGGTTGCCCACCCGCGTTTGCGCCGCCGGTCACGGTGAACGGTGCGATATCGGTGGCGGTGATCTCCACCATCGGCACGTCCTGCGTCCATTTGCCGTTATTGCCCGGCTGGAGTCCGGCCGCCTTCATCCGCTCGATGATATAGGCGACGGTCTTTTCCTCGCCCGGCGAGGTCGGCGCGCGGCCCTCATAGGCGTCGGACGATAATTCCTTCGTCACCGTTTTGAGCGTGTCGACCGGGATCGCCGGCGCGGCCGGCTCGGCCAGCGCCGGCGTGGCGAGCGCGCTGGCGAGAAGGAACAGAGAGAGGCGACGAGGCATTAAAGAGCTCCGCAAACGGAAAGGTTGCCGCTGTTTGGCAGCGCCGCTTGTCGGGTGCAAGGCGGCCGGGTCGTGCCGATCGGGTGTCGCCCCGCCGCATGATCTGTGTCATGCGCAACGCCGGACGAGGAAGGACGCTGGGAGACTATGAC
>JAFKLV010000243.1 GCA_017304125.1 Sphingomonadales bacterium | reverse complement strand
GACATCGTCCTGCCGACCTTGCCCGCGGCGCGCCTCCATGAACGCCGGCGGTTTGCAATCGAAGGCGCTGGCCTCTCGGCATCCGAATATCTGGTCCAGGCGTCAGCCGACCTTGTCCTCGCCGAGCCCGAGTTCCTGGTGTCGTTGCTCGGCTCGAACATCTTCGCGGTCACGCTCGATCGTATCGCGCTGAAGGCTGGCGATAGCGCTCGGCTCATCATCATTCGCCGGGGAGCTGTCCAATGAGCGAGAGACCAGAAGAGACCGCGCCGGATGCCGCTGGGCCTGGTGAGCAGAGCCCTTTCCAGGCGCATCTAGCCGCCCAGGCGGTCCATGACGGCGGTGACGAAGCGCGGGGTGCGGCGCTGCTCGACTGGCGCGCGCGCTGGGATTCGCTGAGTTCGACGGGCAAACTGCGCATGAAGCAATTCGGCGTGGCCACGGCGATCGGCGTGCTTGGCTACGGCCTCTATTCTGCGAGCACCGCCGACAAGCCGGTTGTTGCGGCGCCCGAGGCCTCCAAGCTTGATATGGGCGCGGGCCTTCGCGGCGACAGCCTCGAGGTGAAGCTGCGCGGCGATCTGAAAAAGGTCCTGGACGGCCAGTCCATGCTCGGCGACCGGGTGACGGCGATCGAGGAGGGCAAGACACCGATCGGGCTGCAAGGCACCGGCCCCGCGGCACCAGGTGCCGACGGCGCGCCATTGCCGCCAGCCCTTCCCGGCGGCGGCGCGCCGGAGTTTCCGCCATCGCCATCCGGTGCTTCGGGCGCGGCGGGCGACAATAGTTTGCCAGCCCCGCCATCCGCACCGGTGGGACCTCCCGCTCCGCCGGCACCGCCGGTCGAAAAAGTGGTGGGTGCAATCGGCGCCGCCACATCGCCGGTCGTCCCCAAGGATGCGGCCGCGGCGTCGGACGAGTCGAAAAAAAAGATTCGGACGATCTATTTGCCGCCTGGTTTCATGAAGGCGCGGCTGCTGACGGGCGTGGACGCCTTGGCGAGCCACGACGCGACCTCGAACCCGGAGCCGATCATCGCGCGGGTCCAG
>JAFKLV010000284.1 GCA_017304125.1 Sphingomonadales bacterium | reverse complement strand
GCTGGCCGGCTCATAGTCCGCCACCTCGGGCGGGAGCGCGGCGGCGCGCTCGATATAGGGCGGGTTGCACAGGATGAGGTCGAACGCCTCGCCGGTGCCGTCCCAGCCGCCCGCCGCGATCGTCGCGCGACCGGGGACGATACGCGCGGCATTGGTGCCGGCGATCGCGAGCGCAGCCGGCGAAGCGTCGATGCCCACCCCGCGCGCGCCGGGCCATTGATCGAGCGCGGCGAGCAGCAGGGCGCCCGATCCGGTGCCGAGATCGAGCACGCGCTTCGGACCGGCAGTGCCGGCGAAATGCGCCACCGCCGCCTCGATCAGCGTCTCGCTGTCGGCGCGCGGGATCAGCACGCCGGGGGCGACATCAAGGTCGATCGTCCAGAAGGCGCGGGTGCCGGTGAGATAGGCGACCGGCTCGTGCCGCGCGCGGCGCTCGACCAGCGCCGCGAACGCGGGCGGGGCGGTATGATCGCCGAGCGTGAGCAGCAACCGCTCGCGCGTGATGCCGAGCGCGTGGGCGAGCAGCAGCTCCGCATCGAGCCGCGCGGTGGCGGAGAAGGAAAAACGCGCGGCGGCGTCGGCCAGCGCGGCGCGGGCGGTGATCGTCATTAGCCCCTCCCCTTCAGGGGAGGGATTGGGGTGAGGCCGTGCCGCAGATGCTGGTCTCGGTGAGACGTCCCCCACCCCCAGCTCCTCCCCTGAAGGGGAGGGGAGATCATGCTGCGTCAAGTGAGGCGAGCCGCTCCGCCTCATCCTCGGCGATCAGCGCGCCGAGCAATTCGTCCATTTCGCCGGCGAGGATTTCGGGCAGGCGGTGGAGCGTCAAATTGATGCGGTGGTCGGTCACCCGGCCTTGCGGGAAATTATAGGTGCGGATGCGCTCCGAACGATCGCCCGAGCCGACCATCGACTTGCGTGCACCGGCGCGCTCGGCATGGAGCCGCTCGCGTTCCAGCTCATAGAGCCGCGTGCGCAGCACCTTGAGCGCCTTGGCCTTGTTCTTGTGTTGCGACTTCTCGTCCTGCTGGATCACGGTGAGCCCGGTCGGCAAATGGACGATGCGCACCGCCGAATCGGTGGTGTTGACCGACTGGCCGCCCGGCCCCGACGAGCGATAGATATCGATGCGCAGATCCTTGTCGTCGATCTGCACGTCGACTTCCTCCGCCTCGGGCAGCACCGCCACGGTGGCGGCGGAGGTGTGGATGCGCCCGCCGCTTTCGGTGACGGGGACGCGCTGGACGCGGTGCACCCCGCTCTCGAACTTGAGCCGCGCGAACACCCCCTGCCCGGTGACCGAGGCGACGACTTCCTTGAACCCGCCGACTTCGCTCTCGGACGCGGAGATCAGCTCGACCCGCCAGCCGCGCGTCTCGGCATAGCGCTGGTACATGCGGAACAGATCGCCCGCGAACAGCGCCGCCTCGTCGCCTCCGGTGCCGGCGCGCACTTCGAGCATCGCCGAGCGTTCGTCGGCGGCGTCGCGCGGCAGCAGCGCAAGCGCCAGCTTGCGGTCGGCGGTTTCGAGCGCGGCCTTGTTGGCGCGCAATTCCTCCTCGGCCATCGCGCGCAATTCAGCGTCGGCATCCTCGGTCATCGAGGCGAGGCTGTCCGCCTCCTGCCGCAGCCGGCGAACATCGGCCGCGGCGACCGCAACCGGCTCGAGCTCGGCATATTCCTTCGACACCTGGACGAAGCGCTCGCCCGAAAGGTCGCCGGTCGCCATCAGCGCGGCGAGCTCATCCCGTCGCGCTTCGATCTGCCGGATACGGTCGAGCGAGATTGCGGTCATGCGGTCGTGCGTTGCTCGAAGATCGCGCGCGCCTGCGCGGCGCCGGCAAACGCCTCGTCGAGCAGCTTGAAGCTATGCGTCTGCGCGCCGTCGCGCACGTCGAGCGAGACGATCGCCGCGGGCTTGCGCTCCATCGCCTTGCTGAAGCGCTTGCGCGGGCTGCCGGTGACGAACGGCTCGGCCGCGATCCCGGCGCGCCGCAGCGCGCTGGTCAGCGCGCCGGCATCTTCCTCACGATCGCGATTCTCGGCGACCACCGCGACGTCGGGGCGTTCGGCCGCCGGCTCATCGATCAGCATCGCCAGCCGCTCGACCCCTGCCGCCCAGCCAACCCCGGCGGTCGCCGGGCCGCCGAGATTCTCGACCAGCCCGTCATAGCGCCCGCCGCCGAGCACGGTGCCCTGCGCGCCAAGCCGGTCGGTGACGAATTCGAACGCGGTGTGGCGATAATAATCGAGCCCGCGCACCAGCCGCTCGTTGCGCGTCCACGCGACCCCGGCGGCATCGAGCCCCTTGGTCACGCTCTCGAAGAACGCGCCGGCCTCGGCGGTCATATGCGCGTCGATCCCCGGCGCGGCATCGGCGATCGGGCGGTCGCGCGGATCCTTGCTGTCGAGGATGCGCAGCGGATTCTTGTCGAGCCGCGCGATGCTGTCCTCGGACAGGTCGCCGCGATGCCGCTCGAAATGCGCGACCAATGCCGCGCGCCACGCATCGCGCGTCTCCGCATCGCCCAAGGTGTTGAGCTGCAGCGTCACGCCGTCGGCGACGCCGAGTTCGTGGAGCAATTGATCGGCAAGGCACAGCAATTCGACATCGGCCGACGGCTCGGGCGCCCCCAGGATCTCGGCGTCGATCTGGTGGAACTGGCGATAGCGCCCCTTTTGCGGCCGCTCGTAGCGGAACACCGCGCCCGCCGTGACCAGCTTCAACGGGGCAAATTGCTGCCAGCCCTCGGTGATATAGGCGCGCGCGATCCCGGCGGTGAATTCCGGGCGCAGCGTCAGCGAATCCCCGCCCTTGTCGGGGAAGGTGTACATTTCCTTCGATACGACATCGGTGGTCTCGCCGATCGAGCGCGCGAACACCTCGGTCGCCTCGAACACCGGCACGTCGACGCGGCCGAAGCAATAAAGCCGACGGACGCGCTCGAACGTGTCGAGCACCTGCGCGAAACGGCGCTGCTCGGCGCCGAAAATGTCCTGCGTGCCGCGGACGCGATTGGGGGTCTGGATACGGGCCATGATGAAGCGCCGCATCTAGGGCCCAAACTCGCTCAGGACAACGTCGTGATTGCCCTTCGGGCAACCCCGTTGGGGCGGGCGTATTTTTGCGCCATGCGGCGTCGCGCGTCGGTCACGATGCATCATGCATCGCTCCCTCCTTGCTCCTGGCCTGGCGCCAAAATCCGCTCCGTCACGGCGCTGTCCTGAGCGAGTTTGGGCCCTAGGCGAGGATCGGCGCGAACGCTAGGTGGAGCAGATGACGCAACGCGATCATCGGTGGCGGATCGGCCGGCGCATCGCGCCGCCGCGTTTTCTGGCCTTTATCGCGATCATGGTGGTGGCGACGATTGCGGCTCTGCTCGGCGGATTTGTCCGCGGGCGGGCGCTGATGATCGGCTTCGACGCCGGGGCAGCGTTCTTCCTCGTCTCGCTCTGGCCGCTGCTCGGTGACGAGACGAGCGGGGTGCGGGCGCGGGCGACCGCCAATGATGCCAATCGCGCCGGGCTGCTCGCGATCACCGCATTGGTGACGATCGTCATCCTGGTGGTGGTGGCGGGCGAGCTGACCTCGCCGCCGTCGGGGCGGATCATCGCATTGGTCGTCGCGACGCTGGTGCTCGCCTGGCTGTTCTCCAACGTCGTCTATGCGCTGCATTATGCGCATCTTTATTATCTGCCGGAGGACGGGAAGGATGCCGGCGGGCTGGCTTTCCCGGGCGAGGCCGAGCCGCATTATTGGGACTTCATCTATTTCAGCTTCACGCTGGGGATGACCTTCCAGACCTCCGACGTGAACATGACCGCGCGGCGCATGCGGCGCGTGGCGATCGGCCAGTGCCTCGCCGCCTTCGTGTTCAACATCGGGGTGCTCGCCTTCACGATCAACGTGCTGGGGAGTGCCGGCGGACATTGAGCCGGCGGGCGAGGGCGGCTAGCCTTGCCGTTTATCGGGGGACTGAGGTCTGATGATTCGTACTGTTGTTGTTGCTTGCCTGCTTTCGACCGCTTCTGCCGCCTTCGCTCAAGTGCCCGCGGGTAATTCCGCGCCGCAACCGGTCCCCTTCGTCGACACGATCCCCGCGCCGCGCGACGAGGCCTATCCCGGCACGATCACGCTCAATGTCGATGCGACCGACACGATGCGCGGCATCATGCGCGTCAAGGAAACGATCCCGGTCGCCAAGGCCGGGCCGATGGCCTTGCTTTATCCGAAATGGCTGCCGGGCAATCACGCCCCGCGCGGCGAGATCGAGAAGCTCGCCGGGCTGATGATCCGCGCCAATGGCAAATTGCTGCCGTGGACGCGCGATCCGGTCGACGTTTACGCCTTCCACATCGACGTCCCCGCCGGGGCGAAGCAGCTCGATGTCGAATTCCAGTTCATCTCGGCGACCAAGGCCGATCAGGGGCGGATGGTCGTCACCCCGACGATGATCAGCCTCCAGCCCAATTCGGTCAGCCTCTATCCGGCGGGCTATTTCACCCGGCGCATCCCGGTGCAGATGAACGTGACCTTCCCGACCGGCTGGACCGCGGCGGGCGCGCTGCGCGCCAAGCCGGCCGGCAATGTCTGGGCCTATGAGCCGACCAATTACGAGATTCTGGTCGATTCGCCGTTGCTCGCCGGGCGCTACGGGCGGGTGATCCCGCTGAGCGAGCGGGTGACGCTCAACGTCTTCGCCGACGTGCCCGGCGAACTGGTCGCGACCCCGGCGCAGATCGATGCGCACAAGCGCCTCGTCGAGCAGGCGGTCAAGACCTTCGGCGCGCAGCATTACGATCATTATGATTTCCTGCTGTCGATCACCGATCAACTCGGCGGGATCGGGCTGGAGCATCATCGCAGCTCCGAGAACGGCGTGACCCCGGGCTATTTCACCAAGTGGAATGAGGGGCCGGGGCGCCGCAACCTGCTGCCGCACGAATATACCCATAGCTGGAACGGCAAGTTCCGCCGCGGCGCGGACCTGTGGACGCCGGATTTCCGCACCCCGATGCGCGGCTCGCTGCTGTGGGTCTATGAGGGGCAGACACAATTCTGGGGCTATGTGCTGCAGGCGCGATCGGGGCTCGTTTCCAAGCAGGATACGCTCGATCAATATGCCCAGCTCATGGCGAGCTATGATTCGCAGCCGGCGCGCAAATGGCGTGATCTGGTCGATACCACCAACGATCCGGTGATCAGCGCGCGCAAGCCCAAGGGCTGGCAGAGCTGGCAGCGCAGCGAGGATTATTACAACGAGGGCCTCCTGGTGTGGATGGACGTCGATTCGCTGTTGCGCGAGCAATCGGGCGGCAAGAAATCGATCGACGATTTCGCCAGGGCCTTCTTCGGCGTCCGCGACGGTGACTGGGGCGAGCTGACCTATACGATCGACGATGTCGCGCGGACGCTCGATGCGATCCAGCCGTGGAACTGGAAGGCCTATCTCGAAAAGCGCCTGACCGAACACGCCGCGGGCGCGCCGATCGAGGGCTTTGCGCGCAACGGCTATAAGCTGATCTACACCGATCAGGCGACGCCGGCGTTCATGGATAGCGAGCGGACCCGCAAGGTGGTCGACCTGACCTATTCGGGCGGGCTGATGGTGGGCAATTCTCCCGGCAATATCGGTCAGTTGACCGGGGTGACCTGGGATAGCGCGGCGTTTCGCGCCGGGTTGACGATCGGGGTGACGATCACCGCGGTCAACAATGAAAGCTACACGCCCGAGCGCCTCAAGGCGGCGATCGCCGCGGCCAAAGGCGGCGCGGCGGCGTCGCTGCTGGTGAAGAAAGGCGACGAATATCGCACGGTTGCGCTCGACTGGCACGACGGCCTGCGCTACCCGCGCCTCGAAAAGATCGGCACCGGAGAGGGTGGTCTCGACAGGTTGTTGGCGCCGCGCTGACCGTGCGGTGCGATTGGCGCGTGCGCATTGCCCCGTTCGGGGGTGATGGCGTGCGCGCCGGCCGTGAACGAAGAAGGACATCATGCGCATCGACCTCATCCCCGTGGGCAAGAACCCGCCCGAGGACCTGAACGTGATCATCGAGGTGCCGACCGGCGGCGAGCCCGTGAAATACGAGTTCGACAAGGAATCCGGCGCATTGTTCGTCGATCGCATCCTGCATACGCCGATGCGCTATCCGGCGAATTACGGCTTCGTGCCGCATACCTTGTCGCCCGACGGCGACCCGCTCGACGCGCTGGTGATCTCGCGCTCGCCGTTCATCCCGGGCTGCGTGGTGCGCGCACGGCCGATCGGCGTGCTCAAGCTCGAGGACGAGCATGGCGGCGACGAGAAGCTGGTGTGCGTGCCGGTCGATACGACCTTCCCTTATTACACCGATGTCGGCGAGCGGCAGGATCTGCCCTCGATCATCTTCCAGCAGATCGAGCATTTCTTCAGGCACTATAAGGACCTGGAGGCCGAGAAGTGGGTCCGCATCGGCGAATGGGGCGATGCCGCCGAGGCCCGCCAGATCGTGATCGAAGCGATCGCGCGCGCGAAAGAGGCGAAAGCCGCCTGAGCGAAATCCCGGCTAGCCGCGCTTCGCCTTTTTGCGTGGGGCGCGCTGGCCGGCGGCGATGGCGGGCGCGGCCCATTCGCGCATCGCGTCCGCATCGTCATACACATCGTCCGGCGCGCGGCGGTAGTTCATCGCCTGCGGCGTGCCGTCGCGCAGATAGGTGAAGCGCGCGCAGCCGGCCTCGTCCCACAAAGCGGCGCTTTCGGCATCGGCCTTGAACCACAAGGTCTCGTCATCGACCAGCGCGAAGACCACGCCGTCGAGATAGAGCACCGCCCCGCCCATCATCCGCCGCTGCGTCACCGTGCCGAGCGGGGCCAGCGCTTCCGCCACCCAGTCGATCAGCCCGGCATCGGCGCTCATGCGGTGATCTTCAGCCCGGCGATACAGCCGACGATGCCGAGGATCAGCAGCCCGCGCACCGCGGTGAGCGGCTCGCCGAACCACATGATCCCGACGATGACGGTGCCGAGCGCGCCGATCCCGCCCCATACCGCATAGGCCGTGCCCATCGGGATCGAGCGCGAGGCATATTCGAGCAGCCCCATCGACAGGCTCACCGAGGCGAGAAAGCCCAGTGTCCAGGGGATGTTACGGAAGCCGTCGACATAGCGCAGGCAGGTGGTGAACCCGACCTCGAAGCACCCGCCGACGATCAGCCACAGCCACGCCATCAGTTGCGCCCCGCGAGCTGGACGAGCGCATCGCCGGCGACGCGCTGGACGGTCCATTCGTCCATCCCGGTCGCCCCCATCGTGCGATAGAAATCGATCGCCGGGGTGTTCCAGTCGAGCACCGACCATTCGAACCGCGCACAGCCGCGATCGAGCGCCAGCCCGGCGAGATGGACCAGCAAGGCCTTGCCCGCGCCCGAGCCACGCGCCGCCGGGGTGACGTAGAGATCCTCCAGATAGATACCGCGCTTGCCGGTCCAGGTGGAGAAATTGTGGAAGAACAAGGCGAAGCCGATCGCGACCCCATCGCGTTCGGCGATCAGCGCCTCGGCCGCGGGGGGCGTCGCGAACAAGGCGTCGGCGAGCATCGCCTCATTCGCCTCGACCGCATCGGGCTCGCGCTCATATTCGGCAAGCTCGCGGACGAAGCGCAGGATCGTGCCGCAATCCTGCGGCGTGGAAGGACGGATCGAAACGGTCATGCCCGGCTCACTATCGTCTGGTGCGCTTGCGCGGAAGCGGCATCAGCACCGCCGAATCCGGCCCGGTTGCCGCGATATCGCGCCGCCGCGCGGCATAGAGGCACGACGCGATGATGATGGCGGCGCCGGCCAGCGTGAACGGCGACAGATGCTCGCCGAATATGAGGAAGCCGAGCGTCGCGGCATAGATGAACGAGGTATATTCGGTCGTCGCGAGATAGCCGGTCTCGCCATGCGCATAGGCCCAGCCGAGCAGGAACAGCGAGGCGGTGGCGAGCAGCCCGCCAACCAGAATCTTCCACCATTGCGCGACCTCGGGCACCGCGAGCAGCCACGGCGCGCCGAGTGCGAGGAACGAGGTGACGATCGCGCCCTGGAAGAAGGCGATCTCGCCGGGCCCGGCGGCCTGGCTCTGCATCCGCGCAACGACGAGGTTGACCGCATAGAGCAAGGCCGAGGCGAGCACCGCCGCCGATCCGGCCAATGCGTCGGGACCGAGCGATGCACGCGATTCGCCGAGCAGCACCACCAGCACCCCGGCAAAGGCGGCGAGCGAGGCGCCGATCACGCGCGCGCCGACCCGCTCGTGCAGGAAGATCGCACCGAGCAGCAGCGCGATGAGCGGCGCGATATAGGATAGCGTGATCGCCTGCGCCATCGGCACCCGCGCGAGGCCCCAGAAGAACAGCAGGGCCATCGCCGCGGTGATCGCGCCGCGAATCGCGTGCAGCCGCAGCCCGCGCCGCGTCGGTCGCGCGCGCCCCGTCGCCGCCCAGGCGCCGAAGCCGAACACCGCCGAGACCCCGGTGCGCCAGATCAACGCATTATAGACGCCGAGCGCGAGCGTCAGCGACTTCATGAACGCGTCCATGATCGAAAACAGGCCGATCCCCGCCGCCGCGACGGCGAAGGCCAGCGCGGGTGACAGCGGGCGATTCATATCTGCCGCTTAACCCGCGCGCGGGCGGCGCGCTACTTCAGCCGCATCTCGTCATTGCTGATCGAGACGGTCGCGATCTGGCGCAGATAGGATTGACCGAGCAGCGAGACGGGGAGGTTGGGCAGCACCAGCCCGTGCACCTGACCGGCACGCTTCCCGTCCAGCTCGAGCAGGTCGATCATCACCGGTTGGCCGTTGAGCTGGCCGCTGGCGCCATAGCCGACCGGAACGACCTGTGCGGGATCGAAATTGATATGCGCGCGGCGCGCGTCTTCGGGAGTCAGCGCGACCATCGTCGCGCCGGTATCGACGACGAAGCGGATCGGTTCGTTGTTGACGTTGGCGAAGGCGTAGAAATGCCCGTCGCCCTCGCGCTGGATCACCGTTTCGCGCGGCGGCGCGGGCGCTGCTGTGACATGTGTCGCCGGCGTCGCGGCGGGCGCCGGCGCGGGAGGACGCATCGCGGTCGGCAGAGCGAGGCCGATCACGGTGCCAAAAGCGATCATCATGAGCATCGCAACACGCATCGCGATGAAATAGCCGGGAAAAACCTGCAGCGTGATTGAACGCCGTGGTTAACCGAAGCCTATTCCGCCGCGACCTTGTCCGCGTCGCTCGCCGCGTCGATCTCCGCCGCCTTGGCTTCGACCAGCTTGACGATATGCTCGATCATATCGGCGTCCTGCACATGGTGGTCGGTGACCCCCGACAGATAGACCATATGCTTGCCGTTGCCGCCGCCGGTGATGCCGATATCGGTCTCGCGCGCCTCGCCGGGGCCGTTGACGACGCAGCCGAGCACCGAGAGCGACATCGGGGTGCGGATATGCTGCAGCCGCTCCTCGAGTGCCTGAACGGTGCGGATGACGTCGAACCCCTGCCGCGCGCAGCTCGGGCAGCTCACCACGCGCACGCCGCGGTTGCGGATGCCGAGGCTCTTCAGGATCTCGAATCCGACGCGCACTTCGTCTTCCGGCTCGGCCGAGAGCGAGACGCGGATCGTGTCGCCGATCCCGTACCAGAGCAGCGAGCCGATCCCGATCGCCGACTTCACCGTGCCGCCGACAAACCCGCCGGCCTCGGTGATGCCGAGATGCAGCGGGCAATCGACCGCCTCGGCGAGCTGCTGGTAAGCGGCGACCGCGAGGAACACGTCGGACGCCTTCACCGCCACCTTGAAATCGTGGAAATCGCGATCCTGCAGCAGCTTGATATGATCGAGCGCGCTTTCGACCAGCGCCTCGGGGCACGGCTCACCATATTTTTCGAGCAGGTCCTTCTCGAGGCTGCCGGCATTGACCCCGATGCGGATCGCGCAGCCATTGGCCTTGGCGGCGTTGACCACCTCGTTGACGCGCTCGGCCGAGCCGATGTTGCCCGGGTTGATGCGCAGGCAGGCCGCGCCCGCGTCCGCCGCCTCCAGTGCGCGCTTATAATGGAAATGGATGTCCGCCACGATCGGCACGCGCGCGGCGCGGGTGATCTGCCTGAACGCCGCGGTGCTTTCGACATCGGGGCAGCTGACGCGGATGATATCGACCCCGGCCTCTTCGCAGCGGCGGATCTGGTCGATCGTCGCGCGCGCATCGGCGGTGGGGGTGTTGGTCATCGTCTGGACGGTGACGGGCGCATCGCCCCCGACGGGGACGTTGCCGACCATGATCTGGCGGCTCTTGCGGCGCTGAATATCGCGCCAGGGACGGACGGACATGAACAAGCTTCCTATCGGGATTGCCCGCGATATAGCGGGTCGCATCGCGGAACGAAACGCCGCTGATCGAGAGGAGCCCACAATATGACCTTTTCTCTTTACGATGCCGTGATCCCGTCCAACCTGCAGATCCTCGGCGCGGTCGAGGGGCTGGTCGACAAGGCCGAAGTCTATGCGGCCGAAAAGCATATGGCGGCGGCCGATATGATCGAGGCGCGGCTGACAGCGGACATGCTGCCGTTCGGCTTTCAGGTGAAATCGAGCGTGGAGCATTCGGCCGGCGCGATCGCGGGGGTGCGCGCGGGCAGCTTCTCGCCCAATCTGTCGCCGTGGCCGGCCGATTTCGCCGGGCTGCGCGCGCTGGTGCAGGAGGGGATTGCGACGCTCAAGGCGCTCGATCGCGACGCATTCGATTCGCTCACCGCGGGCGATTGCGAATTCCGCATGCGCGATTTCGTGCTGCCGTTCGGCGGGGCGACCTTCCTCTTGAGCTTTTCGCAGCCGAACTTCTATTTCCACGCGACCACCGCTTACGCGATCCTTCGTGCGAAGGGCGTCAAGCTCGGCAAGCAGGACTTCCTCGGCCAGTTGCGCGTCAAGCGGTAAAGCTCGTTTGGAAAATGCGGTTCCACCGCATTTAGCGGCGCCAGCCCGCTCCCCCACCCGGCCTCCCATCAGGATACACTTGTGGGAGGTCGGGTGGGGGAGCGGG
>JAFKLV010000242.1 GCA_017304125.1 Sphingomonadales bacterium | reverse complement strand
ACACGCATTGTTCAGTTCCTTTCTGCGGGAACGCCATCCCAGTGGAGGCTGGGATCGCCCGGTTGGTTGATCGTGCGCTTGCCGCACGAGACCCCGGCCTGCGCCGGGGCGACGAATGGGTTCAGGCCGGCTCGCGACCCCGTGAAATGGCGACGATGCCGGTGCGGGCGACTTCGACCAGCCCGACTTCGCCCATCAGCTCGACGAATTTGTCGATCTTCTCGATGCTGCCGGTCACCTCGAACACGAAGCTGGAGGTGGTCGCATCGACCACCCGCGCGCGATAGACGTCGGCCAGCCGCAGCGCCTCGATGCGGTGGTCGCCGGTGCCGCGCACCTTGACCAGCGCCAGTTCGCGCTCGATGTGCGCGCCTTCCGCGGTCAGATCGTGGACGCGATGGACCGGCACCAGCCGATCGAGCTGTGCGACGATCTGCTCGAGCGTCGTCGGGCTCGCCGAGGTGACGATCGTGATGCGGCTGACCTGCTTGTCGGCGGTGATCTCGCTCACCGTCAGGCTCTCGATGTTATAGCCGCGCGCGGTGAACAGGCCGGCGATCCGGGCGAGGATGCCCGGCTCGTTGTCCACGATCACCGCCAGCGTATGGCGTTCGGCGTTTTCTTCTTTGATATGCACCGATTTCGTCACCCCGGCGGCGGCCGGGGTCTCCCTGTTATAGAGCTATGCCTTGCGACGCCTGCGCGTCACACCAGCGCCTTGGCCTCATCGTCCATGATGCCGGAGACTTCGGTCGACTGCAGGATCATGTCGGTGTGCGCTGCGCCCGAGGGGATCATCGGGAAGCAATTGGCGAGCTTCGCGACGCGGCAATCGACGACCACCGGCCCGTCATAGGCGAGCATCTCCGCAATCCCCGCGTCGAGCTGGTCGGGCTGCTCGATGCGAATGCCCTTCCAGCCATAGGCTTCGGCGAGCTTCACGAAATCGGGCAGCGCATCCGAATAGCTCTCGGAATAGCGGCTCTCATAGGTCAGCTCCTGCCATTGGCGGACCATCCCCATATATTCGTTGTTGAGGATGAAGATCTTCAC
>JAFKLV010000241.1 GCA_017304125.1 Sphingomonadales bacterium | reverse complement strand
GTTCGTCGCGGTTTTGCGATTACAAACTGATTACGGGGGGCGTCAGTTACGCTCCTTGTCCACCAGCTTGTTCGCGCCGATCCACGGCATCATCGCGCGCAGATTGGTGCCGACCTGCTCGATCGGATGCGCCGCGGCGAGCTTGCGCGCCGCCTTCAGCTCGGGCTGGCCGGCGCGGTTGTCGAGCACGAAGTTCTTGACGAAGCGGCCCGACTGTATGTCGGCCAGCACGCGCTTCATCTCCTTCTTGGTCTCGTCGGTGATGATCCGCGGGCCCGTGGTGATGTCGCCATATTCGGCGGTGTTGCTGATCGAGTAACGCATGTTGGCGATGCCGCCCTCATACATCAGGTCGACGATCAGCTTCACTTCGTGGAGGCATTCGAAATAAGCCATTTCCGGGGCGTAGCCGGCCTCGACCAGCGTCTCGAACCCGGCCTGGATCAGATGAGTGAGGCCGCCGCACAGTACCGCCTGCTCGCCGAACAGGTCGGTCTCGCACTCTTCGCGGAAATTGGTCTCGATGATCCCCGAACGACCGCCGCCGACGCCCGAGGCATAAGCGAGCGCGATATCGTGCGCGTTGCCGCTGGCATCCTGGTGGATCGCGATCAGGCAGGGGACGCCGCCGCCGCGGACATATTCGCTGCGCACGGTGTGGCCCGGGCCCTTCGGCGCGATCATGATCACGTCGATATCCGCCGGCGGCTCGATCAGCCCGAAATGGACGTTGAGGCCATGCGCGAAGGCGATCGCCGCGCCAGGGCGCAGATTGCCCTTGATATCATCTTCCCAGATCGCCGCCTGATGCTCGTCGGGGGCGAGGATCATGAGGATATCGGCCCATTTCGCCGCTTCCTTGTTCGACAGCACCTTGAAGCCGGCGCTTTCGGCCTTCTTCGCGGTGGCCGAGCCCTCGCGCAGCGCGATCGCGACCTCCTTGACCCCCGAATCGCGCAGGTTCTGCGCATGGGCGTGGCCCTGCGAACCATAGCCGACGATGGCGATCTTCTTGCCCGTGATCAGATTGAGATCGGCGTCGCGATCGTAATAGACACG
>JAFKLV010000240.1 GCA_017304125.1 Sphingomonadales bacterium | reverse complement strand
TGGCCGATCCGCGCAGCTTCTGCATCCAGAAGACGCTGCAGGAGATCGCACACGGCGGCGATACCGAGCAGAATCTGATGTTCGCCGGGCACGCCGCGTTCAACTTCAAGCGCGATCCGTTCTATTCCAACGGATTCGTGCCGACGGTGAAGCAGCTCGTCGACCGCATCCTGACCGGGGACTGAGCGACCGCTCAAATCGGCCGCCGTTTTTCTCCCCTCCCTTGAACAAGGGAGGGGAGCCAGAAGTGCGACGAGCGGCGGCAAAATTGTCCGCCGCGCAACATTGCTGACACGCGGCTGACACGGTGCGCGGCTATCAAGCCCTTGTACCGGAAAGGAGCCCCAAGCGATGCGTACCGATCGCGATCTGGCCTATCATGCCCGCCGTGCCCATGACGAAGCGATCCAGGCCATCCGCTCGCTGAGCAACAGCGCGTCGGTCCGCCACGAGGAGCTATGCCGGCTGCACTGCCACCGCGTGCTCGCCGGGCTACGCGACGGCGAGGTGCGCGAGGCAGCGTAACGCCCACGACATTCAGCCAAATAACGCCCGTCACCCCAGCTCAAGGCCGGGGTGAAGGATGTTGCTGGTTAGGCCCAGCCCTCCAGCACCTGATCGGGCGGGCGATGGCCGTCGGACCACATGCGGATATTGGCGATCACTTTCTCGCCGGTGGCGCTGCGGCCTTCATAGGTGGCCGATCCCATATGCGGGATCATCACCACATTGGGCAGCGCGAGCAGCCGCGGGTCGATTTCCGGTTCGTGGCGCCACACGTCGAGCCCGGCGCCGGCCAGCCGGCCCTGTTCGAGCGCGGCGACCATCGCATCCTCGTCGACGATCCCGCCGCGGCTGGAGTTGATCAGGAAGACATGCGGGCGCAGCAGCGCGATCCGTCGTGCGTCGATCAGATCGCGGCTGTCGTCGTTGAGCGGGGTATGGATCGTCAGGATATCGATCGCGCCGAGCATCTCGTCGAGATTGGGATGCCATTGCGCGCCGAATTCGGCCTC
This sequence comes from Sphingomonadales bacterium, assembly GCA_017304125.1. Lineage (GTDB taxonomy): Bacteria > Pseudomonadota > Alphaproteobacteria > Sphingomonadales > Sphingomonadaceae > Sphingomonas. The sequence goes on along the minus strand of JAFKLV010000240.1, from coordinate 46 downwards.
GACCACCTTCGGCAGCCGGTGGCGGTTATGATAATGGACCGCCAGC
>JAFKLV010000239.1 GCA_017304125.1 Sphingomonadales bacterium | reverse complement strand
CCACCACCGCGGTATCGTCGAGATCGGGATAATGGTCGTTATTATACTGGAACGCCCAGCCGCCCGGCCGCACGCCGGGGCGCTCCTCCGCCCAGTCGCCCTCGACATCGAGCACCTGACGCGGCTTGAGCCAGTCGAGCGCGGCCTCGGCGCTCGACTGATTGGCCTCGCCGCCGGCTTCCATCATCGCATGCGCGGCGAGCGCGGTATCCCACACCGGGGAGACGCACGGCTGGCAATAGGCCTCCTCCTCGCCGATCACGAGGAGGTTCTCGACCGACTGGCGCGCGATCGCGCGTGCCGGATGATCCTCGGGATAGCCGAGCAGGTCGAACATCATCACGCTGTTCGCCATCGCGGGATAGATTGCGCCGAGCCCGTCCTCGCCGTTGAGTCGCTCGACCACCCAATGCTCGCAGGTCTTGATCGCGCGCTGGCGCAGCTTGGTCGGCCATCGCCCGTCGACCGCCTTGAGCACGCGGTCGAGCGCATTGAAGCCCTTGGTCCACAGCCATTTGGGATCGGCGGCGCGCGATTCGAGATGCGCGCGGGTGCCGGTGTACAATTCGTCGACGCGGATGTTCTTGGCGTTGCGTGCCACCGGGCGGAGCGCGGCGAGCACCAATAGCGGCACGACCACGGTGCGCGCCCAATAGCTCATCTTGGACAGGTGGATCGGGAACCAGCGCGGCAGCAGGATCACCTCGGGCGGCATCGTCGGCACCGCCGACCACGGCCCGGCGTCGAACAGCGCGAGCTGGATGCGGGTAAACACGTTGCTCGCCGCGGCGCCGCCTGCGGCGAGGATCGCGGCGCGGGCGCGGGCCATATGCGGCGCCTCGACATCGTCGCCGATCATCTTGAGCGCATAATAAGCCTTCACGCTGGCGCTGAGATCGAACCCGCCGGCGTGGAACAGCCCCCAGCCGTGATGCGTGGCGGACTGGATGCGGCGCAGATAGCGCGCGATCTTCGCCTCCAGCACGGCATCGACCGGCTCGCCGAGATAGTGGCGCAGCAGGACATATTCGGCCGGGATCGTGCAATCGGCTTCGAGCTCGAACACCCAATG
>JAFKLV010000238.1 GCA_017304125.1 Sphingomonadales bacterium | reverse complement strand
CGGTCTTCCCGTTGGCCATCCCGCTGATCGCCGGCCCCGGCGCGATGACGTCGGTGATGCTACTGACAGCACAGGCCGGCCCTTCGCTGGGCCTGCGCATCGGCGTATTCGTCATGCTGGTCCTGGTCCTCGGCCTGACCTACCTGTTCATGGTCGGCGCCCAGCGCATGGTCAAGGTGCTGGGCATGACCGGTACCAACGTGGTCGAACGGGTGCTGGCGATCATCCTGGCCGCACTGGCCGTCCAGTTCGTGGTCGACGGCGCCCGCCAGGCCTTTGCCATCCAGGCATGAGCCGCAGGGGCGACTTGCGGGATCATGGTCTGGAAAGACCGGCACGAACCTGCTAGGAAACCCCCATGCAAAAGCCGGTTCGCATTGCCCCGTCGATCCTCTCGGCGGATTTCGCCAAGCTCGGCGCCGAAGTCGCCGACCTCGACGCCGCCCAGGCCGACTATATTCATATCGACGTGATGGACGGCCACTTCGTGCCCAACCTGACCATCGGTCCGCTGGTGGTCAAGGCGTTGCGGCCGCATACGAAGAAGGTCTTCGACGTCCACCTGATGATCTCGCCGGTCGATTTCTACATCCCGGCCTTCGCCGAGGCCGGTGCCGACATCATCACGATCCATCCGGAAGCCGGGCCCCATGCCCACCGCACGCTGCAGCTGATCAAGTCGCTGGGCAAGAAGGCTGGACTGTCGCTCAATCCCGGCACGCCGGTCGAGGCGGCGCTGGCCCTGCTCGACGAGGTCGACCTGGTGCTGGTGATGAGCGTCAATCCGGGGTTCGGCGGCCAGAGCTTCATTCGCAGCCAGCTCGAAAAGATCCGCCGCCTCAGGGCGGCGATCGATGCGTCGGGCCGCGACAGCGACCTTGAGGTCGACGGCGGCATCAATGTCGAGACCGCGCGCGAGGCGATCGCCGCCGGTGCCGACGTGCTGGTTGCCGGCACCGCGACCTTCACCGGCGGGCCGCAGGCCTATGCGGGCAATATCCGCCGCCTGCGCGGTCTCTGACCGATCGTGGCCGGCCAGGGCACGCTGAAGACCCGGCTGCTCGCCCGGCTCT
>JAFKLV010000237.1 GCA_017304125.1 Sphingomonadales bacterium | reverse complement strand
GCCGGGATCGATACCGTCGGCGACGGCGAGATGCGCCGCGAAAGCTACTCCAACCGGCTCGCCAATGCGCTGAGCGGGATCGACATCGACAATCCCGGCGTGGCGATGGACCGCACCGGCAAGCCCAACCCCGCGCCGCGCGTCGCCGGCCCGATCCGCCGCATCGGCGGGATCGAGGTGCAGGACGCCGAATATCTCAAGCGCCATTCGTCCAAGCCGGTGAAGCTCACCCTGCCCGGCCCGTTCACGATGACCAAGCAGGCGCAGAACGACCATTATGCGACCGACGCCGATCTGGCGATGGACTATGCCGATGCGGTCAATGCCGAGATCAAGGATCTGTTCGCGGCCGGGGTCGATGTCGTCCAGCTCGACGAGCCGTACATGCAGGCACGCGCGGACGATGCGCGCGATTATGCGCTCGCCGCGCTCGATCGCGCGCTGGACGGGGTCGATGGCACCACCGCGCTCCACATCTGCTTCGGCTATGCTTTGGTCCACGGCAATTCGGTGACCAAGCCCAAGGCCTATGATTTCCTGACCGAACTCAATCGCTCGCGGATCGACGTGATCTCGGTCGAGGCGGAGCAGCCGGGGCTCGACCCCGCGATCCTCGCCGAACTGCCCGACAAGATCATCATGTATGGCGTGCTCGACCTGTCGCACAATGAGATCGAGCCGGCCGAGCTGGTCGCCGCGCGCATTCGCGAGGCGCTGCGTTACGTCTCGTCCGACCGGCTGTGGATCGCCCCCGATTGCGGGATGAAATATCACTCGCGCGAGGTGGCCTTCGCCAAGCTCGCGGCGATGGTCGAAGGCACGCGGATCGTCCGCAAGGAACTCGGGGCGGACTGACCGCCCCCTCCCCTACCGATAAGATAATCAAGACGACGGAGAGCAAGATGAGCGGCAGCAGCGACCTCAGCCGGCGGACCGTGCTGATGGGGGCCGGTGGCGCGGTCGCCGCGGCCTCGGCCGCCACCGCGATCGCCGCACCGGCCGCGACCGCCGCGCCCGGCACGCCGTCGCGCGGGCGCCGCACCGACGGGCGCTATAACATCCTGCTGATCGTCACCGACCAGCAACG
>JAFKLV010000236.1 GCA_017304125.1 Sphingomonadales bacterium | reverse complement strand
TTTCCATATGCTCGGGCGCTATGAACACCGTCTGGTTGGAGACCAGCGTAGGCCGCAGTTCCGACAAAGGCCGCTCCTGCAGCACCTTGCCGGTTTCCCGCTCGAATGCCTGTTCCAGAGCGGCCCGGTCCAGCGTGAGGCAGACACAATCTGCATTCATATCCCGAGAAGTCGCGTCACCGCCCATATCCATATCTACCTCGCGCCCCCGCGCCCTGCCTGCAGAAGTAACGGAACGAGGATCACGGCGACTGCCGGAAACAACAACCAGTTGATTGTCTCCCAGCCCCAGCTGTGAAGCACGCTTCCTGCCAGAAACGAGACGACCGCCGTGACGCCGAATACCATGAAATCGTTGAACCCTTGGGCTTTCGCGCGCTCGCCTGACGTATGACATTCGGTGACCATCGCGGTCGCGCCGATGAAGCTGAAGTTCCAGCCTATCCCCAGGAGAGCGAGCGAGAACCAGAAACTGAGAAGGCCTGGTCCGGCAAGCGCGACGATTCCCGAGAGCGCGATCAGCACCAGTCCCGCGGCCGATACGCGCTCCTTGCCGAACCTCGCGATCAGCCGACCGGTGACGAAGCTTGGGCCGAACATCGCCAGGAGATGCCACTGGATGCCGAGCGCGGCATCATCCACGGAAAGGCCGTGTCCGACCATTGCGATCGGAGCGGCGGTCATGACGAAAGCCATCAAGCCGTAGGATGCGACGCCGGTCGCGACCGCGAGGAGATATCTGGGCATCGCCAGGATCTGGAGCAGTGACCTGCCTGAGTTCTCGGACGCGGCCTCTCCGCCAGATGCGGAGGCGCGCAGCATGAGCAGTACCGGGACCGACAACAGTGCCAGCGCGGCCTGACTGAGGAAACTTCCGGCATAGGGTGTCTGAGTGACGGCATCGCGTGTCCAGATCACCAATTGCGGCCCGACAACGGCTGCGATCAGGCCACCGACCATCACCCAGGAAATCGCGCGCGCCTTCAAGGCGCCCTCTGCTGCGTCGGCCGCCGCAAAACGGTAGCTCTGGATGTAGGACCCGTAGAGCCCCGCTGTGAAACTACCGATGCAGAAGATCGCGAACGAC
>JAFKLV010000235.1 GCA_017304125.1 Sphingomonadales bacterium | reverse complement strand
GGATCGCGACGAGGGTCGCGGCTTCCTGCGCGTCGCCCAGCCACGGCTCGGGGATGCGCCACAATTGCTGCGCGCGGACCCGCGGCGGCAGGCTGGCTTTCAGCCGTTCGCGATCGATCAGCCAGTCGGGCTGGGGATAGCTGCCGACGATCGTCGTCGGCAGAAGGATGTCGTTGGCCATGTCGCCCTTTCAGCAAAGATGCGGCAGGTTACGTAGTAATCTAACTAACATCAAGCGCTTCGGACGTGCATCTCCCCTCCCTGGAAGGGAGGGGGCGGGGGTGGGTTGCGTCTTGGCGTTGGGGATAGATTGCGGGGAGCGGCGGCCGTATCGTCCGGCCTCCACCCACCCCCAGCCCCTCCCTTGAAAGGGAAGGGAGCAAATTAGCGTACCCCGCGCGTCACTTGGCGGGGGTGAATTCCAGGACGTCGTTTTCGGCGAGCGCCTTCTGGACGATCATCCCTTCTTTCTTGATGCCGTCGGCGGTCACCGGGTCATGCGCCACGTCTGCGTCGGTGAACTCCTTGGTCCAGGCCGCGAATTCGAGGCACACGCCGTCGGGATCGAAGAAATAGACCGAGCGGACGAACACGTCGTCATGCATATGGTCGCTGGTCTGCGTCGCCGAATTATCGTGGTTGAGGATCTTGGTGACCTCGACCCCCTTGGCCTTCAGCCGATCATAATATTCGTCGAACTTCTCGGCTGGCACGTTGAGCGCGATATGGTTCATCGAGCCGTGCGCCGAGCGGAAATCGCCCTGGGTGGGCAGCGCCGACGGGGCGGCGATGCCGGGATGCGCCTCGGGCGCGCCGGGGAACCAGAAGAAGGCGAGGCTGTCGCCATTGCCCATGTCGAAGAAGAAATGCTGCCCGCGCCCACCCGGCAGGTCGAGCGTCTTGACCAGCGGCATCCCCAGCACGTCGCGGTAGAATTCCACCGTCCGCGCCATATCCTTGCAGACCAGCGCCAGATGGTTGACGCCCTTGAATTCGAACTGGGTGTTGGTGGCCGACATTATCCTTCTCCTCTTGTGGCACGCGGCGGGAAGGGGCGGTTTTCCGCGCCGCGGCTGCGCGAGACAAAT
>JAFKLV010000234.1 GCA_017304125.1 Sphingomonadales bacterium | reverse complement strand
CGCCGGGATCGATCCCGCGCGAATCGATGACGTGATCATGGGGGTCGGCAACCAGTGGCTGACGCAGGCGGCCAATGTCGGCCGGCTGACCCCGCTGGTGGCTGGCATCCCCGAAAGTGTCGCGGGGATGACGCTCGATCGCAAATGCTCCTCGGGGTTGAACGCGATCGCGCTCGCCGCGCGTTCGATCATCGCGGGCGATAACGATGTCGTGCTCGCAGGTGGCGTCGAGAGCATCTCGATGACGATCACCAAGGATGCGCCGCGCTATCAGAACAAATCGGCCAAGGCCGCCGATCCGACGATCTACATCCAGATGATCGAGACCGCCGAGCTGGTCGCCGAGCGCTACAATGTCAGCCGCGAGGCGCAGGACCGGTTCAGCGCGGAGAGCCAGCAGCGCGCCGCCGCCGGGCAGGCCGCGGGCAAGTTCGCCGACGAGATCGTGCCGATCACGGTCGAAAAGCAGCTCTACGAAAAGGACGGCAGCAAGGCCGGCACCGAGACGGTGACGCTCGACCGCGACGAGGGCGTGCGCGCGGGCACCACTTATGAGGCGCTCGCCGGGCTGAAGCCGGTGTGGAAGGACGGCGAGTTCGTCAAGGAAGGCAAGTTCGTCACCGCCGGCAACGCCAGCCAGCTGTCCGACGGCGCCTCGGCGCAGATCGTGATGGACCGCGCGACGGCCGAGCGCGAAGGGCTGCCGATCCTCGGCGTCTATCGCGGTTTTCAGGTGGCGGGTTGCCGGCCGGACGAAATGGGGATCGGCCCGGTGTTCGCGGTGCCGAAATTGCTTGAGCGCGCCGGCCTGACGGTCGACGATATCGGGCTGTGGGAATTGAACGAGGCGTTTGCCAGTCAGGCGCTTTACTGCCGCGACCAGCTCGGGATCGATCCGGCGAAGATCAACGTCAACGGTGGCGCGATCGCGATCGGTCACCCGTTCGGGATGACCGGCAGCCGCCTCACCGGGCACGCGCTGATCGAGGGCAAGCGGCGCGGCGTGCGCTATGTCGTGGTGTCGATGTGCGTCGCCGGCGGGATGGGCGCGGCCGGGCTGTTCGAGATTATCTGACCCGCATCCGTCA
>JAFKLV010000233.1 GCA_017304125.1 Sphingomonadales bacterium | reverse complement strand
GATCGCGGCGAGAAAATTGATCGCCGGCCCGGCGATCACGATGAACGCGCGCTGCCACACCGTCTTCGCCCGGAAGGTGCGTTGGCGCTCCGCCGCGGGCAGCGCGAGCCAGTCGGCCGAGGGCTGGCTGCCAGCGTTCATATCGCCGGCGAAGCGGACATAACCACCCAGCGGGAGCCAGCCGATTTTCCAGCGCGTGCCGCGCTTGTCGGTCCAGCCGGCGATCTCGCGCCCGAACCCGATCGAGAACACCTCGGCCTTCACGCCGCACCAGCGCGCCGCGAGATAATGCCCCAGCTCGTGCACGAACACGAGCGGGCCGATCACCAGCACGAACGCCACGATGGTCAGCAAGAGGCCCGGGGACTGGATCAAGCGACGCGTTCCTTCACACACTCCGCCGCCAGTCGCCGCGCCTCACGGTCGATGTCCAGCACCGCGTCGAGCGTCTGAGGCGCGGGCGGGTCGAAGCGTTCGAGGGTATCGGCAACGATTGCGGCAATTTCGAGGAACCGCGCGCCGCCGGCCAGAAATGCCGCCACCGCCACTTCGTTCGCCGCATTGAGCACCGCCGGGCGCGCGCCACCGGCCTCGACCGCCTCGCGCGCCAGCCTGAGCGCCGGGAAGCGCACCGGATCGGGCGCCTCGAAATCGAGCCGGCCGACGCGCGTCAGATCGAGCGGCTCGCCCGGCGTCGCCATGCGATCGGGCCACGCCAGCGCATAAGCGATCGGGGTGCGCATATCGGGGGTGCCGAGCTGCGCCAGCGTCGAGCCGTCGACATATTCGACCATCGAATGGATCACCGACTGGCGATGCACCACGATATCGATCTGCTCATGCCCGAGCGGAAAGAGGTGGAAGGCCTCGATCAGTTCGAGCCCCTTGTTCATCATTGTCGCCGAATCGACCGAGATTTTGGCGCCCATCGACCAATTGGGATGCGCCACGGCCTGCGCCGGCGTGATCTCCGCCATTTCCGCCAGCGCGCGATCGCGGAACGGGCCGCCGCTCGCGGTCAAGATGATACGTCGGATGCGATGCGAGAGTTTCGCATCAAGGCATTGGAAAATAGCGTTATGCTCGCTGTC
>JAFKLV010000232.1 GCA_017304125.1 Sphingomonadales bacterium | reverse complement strand
CATAAGATCTGTCCTTCGTGTCTCGGCCTCTGCGCGCGGCCCCCGATCCGGTGGACCGCGGGGCCGCGCGGCGACCCGACAAGGAGGCTTGGGGGCCGGGTCACAACGGCAATTCGCCCGACGCGCCGCAGCGGTTACACATCAAAGCCGCGACGAATTTCGTCAAAGGCTGTAACCTTTCAGCCCGCTGCCCCGAACCTTCCGACGAGGAGTGCGAATGAAGGCGAACGAGGACGAGTTGCGTCGACTGATGATCAATGGGCTCGACGGCAATGCCGGCGACCATGCGGCATTGCTGCGCCAACTCGTGCCCGTTTTGCGCGGCTTCTATCGGCGCCAGGCACATGGCGCGGAGGACGATATCGAAGATTTGGTGCAGGAAACGCTCATCGTCGTGCATACCCGCCGCGCCAGTTACGATCGCGACCGCGTGTTCACCGCGTGGCTGTTTGCTATCGCGCGCTACAAGATGATCGACCATTTCCGCCGGGTCCGCCGCCTGCAGCCGATCGACGGGCTGGAGAATATATTGACCATCGACGGCTTCGAGGATGCGTCGGGAGCGCGGCTCGACGTGGACGATTTGCTCGACACGCTGCCCGCCAAACAGGCGCGGATGATCCGTGCGACGCGGATCGAGGGGCTGAGCATCGCCGACGCCGCAGCAGCGCACGGGATCGGCGAATCCGACGTCAAGATATCGGTGCACCGTGGCTTGAAATCGCTGATGAAGCGTATTCAGGGAGGCGGTCGATGAACACCGACGACCTCATCGCGAAACTGTCGCAAGACGTTCCGCGCGTCGCGCGTCATGCGATCGGCTGGCGGCTGGTCACCGGGCTGGTCCTCGGCGCGGTGGTCGCGCTGGCGGCGGTGGCGCTCGGCCTCGGCATCCGGCCCGATCTCGGCCTCGCGATGCGCAGCTTCGCCTTCTGGATGAAATGGACCTACACGATCTCGCTCACGATCGCGGCGCTGGCGGTGACGGTGCAGCTCGCGCGGCCCGATAGCGGGCGCCTCCGCTGGGTGTGGACGCTGGCGGTGCCGGTCGTGCTGCTCGCCGCGATCGGCGTCGTCGAGCTGATCCGCACCCC
>JAFKLV010000231.1 GCA_017304125.1 Sphingomonadales bacterium | reverse complement strand
AACGCCATCCCATTTCACGTCGTGGCAGCTCATCTGGACCCGCAACGCGCCGAGCGCGTCGCGCTCGCGCGCCGGGAGCGCGCGATCCTGCGCCAGCGCCGCCTTGAACGCATCGACCGCCGGATCCTGATCCGCGCAGACGCGCGGCGCGTCGCCCTCTGCTTGCGGCGTCGCCGATGGCGTATCGGTGGGTTGCGGCCAATATGCATCGCGCAGCCCGGTCCAGGACATGAAGGTGCGCCCGAACTGGCGATCGTCGTTAGCCGGCGTCGCCTGCGCTTCGCCCCCGCGCGGCGGCATCAGGCTGCGCATCAGCAGCAGCATGTTGACACGCGTGTCATTGCCGGGGTTGAGCATCGCCTGGTTGCCGCAGGCGAAAGAGGGCGAGGCCAGCCGCCATTCGGCCGAACAGGAATCGTCCGCGCATGCCCAGACCGCGCCGCCCGCGACAATCGCGGAGGCTGCAAATGCGGTGAGCCCGGCGATCGCTCTGCGCTTATGCCCCTTGACCATGTGCCCCATCCATATTCTGCCGCATGGCTTTTCTGGCGGAATTTTCCGCGGGGCGAAAGACCGCGACCGCCATCCAACCACGGGCCGGCGACGGCCCGGGTTGGACGGCACCGGTCACCGCATCAAAAGCGGCCCTGGACGGTCACGCCGATCGTGCGTGGCTGGACCGTGATATAGCGCTCGGGCGCCTGCAGGCTCGCCGCGAACGCGGCCACCCGGCCGCGGCTGTTGAGCAGATTCCGCGCGAAGATCGAGAATTCCACCTGGCTGCCCGGGATTCTCGTGCCGATCTGCGCATTGACGAGGCTATAGTCGCCAAAATACCGGTTCTGGGGCAAATTGCTGTCGATGTTGGTCTTTTCCTGGCTGATATAGCTGTAATCGAGGCGGAGATAGGAATCGTCCATATCAAACAGGCGGAACCCCTGACGCGCGCCGGCGCTGACCTGAAACCGCGGGACAGCGGGCACGGTATCGCCATCCTTCCACGTCGTGAACAGCACGTCCTCGGTCAGGCGGGAGTCGGTAAAGCCGAAGGTTCCGTAGAGATTGAGGCTATCGGTCGCCGCAAACCGGCTCTC
>JAFKLV010000230.1 GCA_017304125.1 Sphingomonadales bacterium | reverse complement strand
CCTGCTCACCGCGCGCGCCGAGGAGACCGACCGGATCGTCGGGCTGGAAATGGGCGCCGACGATTATGTCGTGAAGCCCTTCTCCCCACGCGAACTTTCCGCGCGGATCAAGGTGGTGCTGCGCCGCATGCAGGCCGGCGGCACGCGGCAGAATGCGCCCGAGAGCGGCGCTTATGCCTTTGCCGGGCGCGTGCTCAAGACCGGCGAACGCACGCTGGTCGATCGCGACGGCGTGTCGGTCCCGCTGTCGACCGGCGAATATAATCTGCTGCTCGCGCTCGTCGGCCGCCCGCGTCAGGTGCTGACGCGCGATCAGTTGCTCGATCTGACGCAGGGCCGCGAAGCCGCCGCGTTCGATCGCTCGATCGACAATCAGATCAGCCGGCTGCGGCGCAAGATCGAGGTCGATCCCAAATCGCCCGAGATCATCAAGACGGTGTGGGGCGGCGGCTATACCTTCGCCGCCGAAGTCACCCGGCTGTGAGGTTATCGCGGTGACACGCTGGCCGCGCAGCCTTGCCGGGCAGATGGCGCTGCTCGTGGCGGTGGCGCTGTTCGTCGCGCAGGCGGTGAATTTCGCGCTGATCGCCCGCGACCGATCGGCCAACCGCCTCCAGCAAGCCTCCGCCCTCCCCGCGCTGCGCATCGCCGACGCGATCGGACGCGAGGCGGAAGGCCAGCCGATCGCCAGCGACCGCGGGCGCATCCGCCGCCTCGATGCCAACCCGATCGCCGCCGATCTGCCGCGCCGCACCGACGTGGCGGAGGCGGTGCGCGCCAATCTGACGCGGATGGGGGTCGCGGTCGGGCGGGTCGATGCCGCGGTGGTCCATTTTCCACCGCGCAACCGCGGCGACGGATTGCGCGCCGGGCGCCACGGCCCGCGCCGCGTGATGCTGATCGCGGTCGAACAACCCGGACGCGGCTGGCTGATCGCGCGCGCCTTCTGGCCCGACGGCGGCCCGGCGATCCTCGGCTGGCTGATCGCGCAGACACTCGTCCTCTACATCATCCTGCTCGTGCCGGTCTTGTGGCTGGCGCGGCGCATTTCGCAGCCGCTGCGCGCGCTGACGCTCGATGCCGAGCGCTTCTCGCTCG
>JAFKLV010000283.1 GCA_017304125.1 Sphingomonadales bacterium | reverse complement strand
GCGGGCATATCGTGCTCGGGCGGCTCCACGATACCAACCGCTACATCCTCGCCGATCCCGATCTGCTGTCGAACCACGGCATCCGCGATCTGCCCCGCGCACGCGCCGCACTGGCGCTGCTCGATCATCTCAACAGCCCCGGCGAGTCGGGGATCTCGTTCGACGTGGTGGTCAACGATCTGGCGCGCGGGCGCAGCCCGTTGAAGCTGATGTTCGTGCCCCCGTTTCTCGGCGCGACGATCATGCTCGCGGTCGCGCTGGCGCTCGCCGGGTGGCAGGCGGTGACGCGCTTCGGCGCGCCGCGTCAGCGCGCCCGCGCGATCGCCTTCGGCAAGGTCGCGCTGATCGACAATACCGCTGCGCTGGTGCGCCGCGCGGGGCGTGAGGCATCGCTCGGCGGGCGCTATGCCGCGCTGATCCGCGATCGTGCGCGCGCCATCTTCGGCGTGCCGACGGCGCTGCGCGATGCCGAGGCCGACGCCTATCTCGACGGGCTCGGCGGCGAGGCGCGGTTCACCGATCTGGTCGCGGCGGCGGAACATGCCGACCGGCGCGAGGATATATTGAGCGCGGCGGCCGCGCTGCATTACTGGTTGTGGGAGAAAAAACGGTGACGGTTGAAGAGGTTCAGGCGCTCGGCCAGGCAATCCGCGCCGAAATCGGCAAGGCGGTCGTCGGGCAGGAAGCGACCGTCGACCTGATGCTGGTTGCATTGTTCGCTGGCGGCCATATCCTGCTCGAAGGCCCGCCGGGCACCGCCAAGACGTTGCTCGCGCACAGCTTCGCCGAGGCGATCGGGCTGCAATTCGGCCGTATCCAATTCACCCCCGATCTGATGCCGGGTGACATCATCGGCGCCAATCTGTTCAACTTCCAGACGTCGGCCTTCACGCTGACGCGCGGGCCGATCTTCACCGAATTGCTGCTCGCCGACGAAATCAACCGCACCCCGCCCAAGACGCAGGCCGCGTTGCTCGAGGCGATGCAGGAACGCACCGTGACGATCGATGGCGAAAGCCTGAAACTGAGCGAGCATTTCATGGTCGTCGCGACGCAGAATCCGATCGAGCAGCAAGGCGTCTATCCGCTGCCCGAGGCGCAGCTCGATCGCTTCCTGTTCAAGCAGTCGGTCGATTATCCGAGCGCGGCGGAGGAACGCCGCATCGTCGCGACGCACGGCGCGCGGCAGGCGGCGATGTCGCCGGTCGACTGGGGCGTCACGCGCTGCGCGGATGCGGCGACGATCGGCGCGGCGATCGCCGCGGTCGGGCACGTGCGGCTGGTCGATGAGGTGACCGATTATATCGTCGCGCTGGTGCGCGGGACGCGCGACGTCGCCGATCTGGAGAGCGGCGCCAGCCCGCGCGCCGGGGCGATGCTGGCCGGCGCCGCGCGGGCGCGCGCCGCACTCGACGGGCGCGATTTCGTCATCCCCGACGATGTGAAGACGCTCGCCCCCGCGCTGCTGCGCCACCGCCTCACCCTGTCGCCGGCGGCCGAGATCGGCGGGCGCGCGGTGGAGGAAGTAGTCAGCGGGATCATCGAGACGATCGAGGCGCCGCGTTGATCTATCCCACGCGCCTTGCGGTGATCGGCGCGCTCGCCGGCGCGCCGCTGGCGCTCGGGCTTGCGGTGGCGCTGCCGGGGCGCTGGCCGATCGCGTTGGCGTGGCCGATCGTGCTGCTGCTGCTGATCCTCGCCGACGCATTGATCGGGCGGGGACGTGCCAGCGCCGAGCTGGTGCTGCCGCCCCATGCCGCGATCGGCGCGCCGCTGGAGGCGCCGGTGATCGTCGCCGTCGCCGGGCAATGGGCGCCGCGCAGTGTCGAGGTGGCGCTGTCGCCCGATCCGCTGGTCGCGGTGGAGGATGACGGTCGAACCCGGATTGCGCTGCTCGGCGGCGAGGGCATGGGGGCGCTCGAGCTGACCCCGGTGCGGCGCGGCACCGCGCGGTTTTCCGCTTTGTGGCTGCGCTGGACCGGGCCGATCGGGCTCGTCTGGCATCAGCGGCGGCTCGACGGCGAGCGGCGGCTATCGATCCTTCCCGATATTCAGGCGGTGCAGGATCGCGGCGCGCAATTGTTTCAGCGCCACGCGCTGCAGGGGCTGGTGGCGCAGGCCGATCGCGGCGACGGCACCGATTTTCACGCGCTCGTCGAATATCGCGCCGGGATGGACCGCCGCGCGATCGACTGGAAGCAATCGGCGCGCTTCCACAAGCTTCACGCCAAGGAATTCCATAGCGAGCGCAACAGCCAGATCGTCTTTGCGATCGACGCCGGGCGGCAGATGTCGGAGCCGGTGGCGGGGATGCCGCGGGTCGATCGCGCGGTGATGGGGGCGCTGCTGTGCGGCTGGGTCGCGCTCAAGCTGGGCGACCGTATCGCGCTGTCCGCGTTCGACGCGCGCCCGCGCATATCGAGCGGCTTCATCGGCGGCGCGGCGGCCTTTTCCGAGCTGCAGCATCTCGCCGCGACGATCGACTATAGCGCGGAGGAGACCAATTACACCTTCGCGCTGACCACGCTCGCCGCGCGGCTGACGCGGCGCTCGATGATCGTGCTGTTCACCGAATTTACCGATCTCACCTCGGCCGATTTCCTCGTCCGCGCGGTGGCGCGGCTGATGAAGAAGCATCTCATCCTGATCGTGGTGTTGCGCGACGAGGAACTGGAGACGATCGTCGACGCCACCCCCGAAACCCCCGCCGACGTGACCCGCGCGGTGACCGCCGCGGCGTTGCTGCGTGATCGGCTGATCGTGCTGACCCGGCTGCGCCACCTCGGCGCGCATGTCATCGAGAGCGAGCATGATCGCGTCGGCGAGCGGCTGGTGCACGGCTATATCGATCTCAAGCGGAGGAATTTGCTGTGACCGCGCGCGTCGAGGATCCGCCGATCCTGCTCAACGCCAGTCGCTTCCGCGCGGCGCATGCCGCCGATTGGGAACGGCTGGAGGCCTTGGTCTCGCGGGTCGAGAAACGCTCGCTGCGTGCTTTGTCCGATGATGATCTGATCGCGCTGCCCCTGCTCTATCGCACCACCTTGTCGTCGCTGTCGGTCGCGCGGGAGACGTCGCTCGATCGCGCGCTGATCAACTATCTCGAGCAATTGTGTGCGCGGGCCTATTTCCAGGTCTATGGCGTGCCGACCTCGGCGACCCGCGAACTGGGCGGGTTCTTCGCGCGCGGCTGGCCCGGCGCCGTGGCGTCGCTATGGCGCGAGACATTGGTGATGACGCTGATCACCGTCGCCGGCGCGATCGCCGCCTATATCCTCGTGCGGAGCGACCCCGGCTGGTATTTCGGCATCATCCCCAAGGGGCTGGCCGGCGGGCGCGACCCTTCCGCGTCGGTCGCCGCGCTGCGCGGCACGCTCTACCCGCATGCGACGGACGGGCTGGCGACCTTCGCCGCCTTCCTGTTCGGGCATAATGCGCAGATCGCGATCTTCTCCTTCGCGCTCGGCTTCGCGCTGGCGGTGCCGACGGTGCTGCTGATCCTCTATAACGGGCTGATGCTGGGGGCGATGTTCGCGGTGTTCACGCCCAAGGGGCTGGGGCTGAGCTTCGCTGCGTGGCTGTCGATCCACGGCACGACCGAATTGTTCGCGATCATCATCTCGGGCGCCGCCGGGATGCGGATCGGCACCGCGATCGCCTTCCCCGGCCGCGCCGACCGGATGGATGCGGCGATCGCCGCCGGGCGCACCGCCGCGCTGGCGATGGTCGGCGCAGTGGTGATGCTCGCGGTCGCCGGGGTGCTCGAAGGGATCGGGCGACAGGTGGTGCGCACCGACGGCGCGCGCGCCGGGATCGGCGCGCTGATGCTGGTCGGCTGGCTGCTCTATTTCTACGGGCTCGGGAGGCAGCGTGCGCTGGCCGTTCGGAGGTAAGCGCGGGCGCGCCACCGGGCCGGACGCGCTGCGCCGGACCTTCATCACCCCGGAGGGCGTGGACCTCCGGCTGGAGCTTGGCGCGGCCGGCGCGCGGGCCGCGGCCTTCGCGCTCGATGTCGCGCTGATCCTGACGATCCTGGTCATCGCGACGATCGTGACGCTTTGGGCGGCGATCACGACGCGGTCCGAAATCCTCCTGATCCTGTGGCTGATCGGCGCGTTCCTGCTGCGCAACGGCTGGTTCGTGATCTTCGAGATGAGCGGGCGTGGCGCGACCCCCGGCAAGCGCGCGATGGGGTTGCGCGTGGTGGCGCGCGACGGCGCGCGGCTCACCGCCGGCGCGGTGATCGCGCGCAACGCGTTGCGCGAGATCGAGCTGTTTCTGCCCTTGTCGTTCCTCGCCGCGCAGACCGCGGAGGGGACGGCGGACGCCTTTCTCGCGCTATTCGCCTTGGCGTGGAGCGGGATTTTCCTGTTCTTCCCGCTGTTCAACCGCGATCGGCTGCGCGCCGGCGATCTGGTTGCGGGGACGTGGGTGATCCATGCCCCCAGCGCCAAGCTCGCCGCCGATCTCGGCCACGCGCCCGATCGCGCGCGGCGCCATTTCCCCGAAGCGGCGCTGGCGCTCTACGGGGTCTATGAGCTGCAGACGCTGGAGGATGTGTTGCGCGGCGGACGGCCGGCGGCGGTCGCGACGGTGGCGGCGACGATCCGCCACAAGGCCAATATCCCCGACGACGGCGACGATATGGGTTTCCTGACCGATTATTATCTCGCTTTATGCGCGCGGCTGGAGAGCGGGCTGCTCGTCGGCCGGCGACGGCAGGACAAGTTCGGGACTTAACCGCCGCGCAACCCTCTCCCCTCCGCATGCGTTGCAGTTGAAAGCGAACATCGGAAGGAGAACAAAGATGCGGCTTGCGCACGCGACCCATGTACTCGTGACCGACGGCCAGAAACGGCTGCTGTTCCGCAACAGCGGCGACGCCACTTATCCCCATCTTGAGCCGGTCAATCTGCTCGAGGATCTCAACCCGCCCGACCGCGAGCAGAAGAGCGACCGGCCGGGGCGGACCTCCTTCTCGATGGCGGGCGGCACGCGGCACAGCGCTTATGCCGAAACCGATTTCCACGCGCAGGAGAAGAAGGTCTTTGCCGCCGAAACTGCCGCTTTCCTGCGCGAGCAGGCGCTGCAACAGGCGTTCGAGGCGCTGATCGTCGTCGCCGATCCGCGCACCTTGGGGGAGTTGCGCGGCCAGCTCGATCCCGCGGTCAAGGATCGCATCGTCGGGGAGATCGCCAAGGATCTCGTCAAACACCCCACCGCCGCGATCGAGCAGGCGATCATCGCCGGCTAGCCACCCTCACCCCTGCCCGGCGAACATCGTGACGGTGCGTCCGCCGACCCACACGTCGCCGTCCGCATCCTGCGACACCGCGATGCGCCCGGCGCGGCCGAGGCAGGTGCCCTGCGCCGCGACATAGGCGCCGTGCGCGCGACCGCTGGCGAACAGCCACTGGCCGACCGAGGCGTTGAGGCTGCCCGTCACCGGATCCTCGATCAGCGCGCCGTGCGCGTCGCTGAAGATCGCGCGCAGCTCGAACGCGGCGTCGCCGCCCGGCGCGTGCGGGCCGACCACCCCGATATCGATCCGTTGCGGGTGATGCCGCGCCGGCTCCAGCGCCAGCACCGCCTCGGCCGAGGCGAGCATCACCGCGATCCAGCCCGGGCCATTGTCGACCCATTCGGCATCGACGATCGCCGCGCGATCGATGCGCAGCACCGCTGCGACCTCGGCGATCTCCGCCTCGCTCGGGGTGCCGCTGCGCACCAGCGGCGGGGCGCGGAAAGCGAGATTGCCGTCGGCGCCGTGGCGCAGTTCGATCAGCCCCGCGCCGCATTGCTGGACGATCGCCCCGTCGCGCTTGGGCGTTCCGCCCGCCTCCAGCCAGGCGTGGCAGGTGCCGAGCGTGGGATGGCCGGCGAACGGCAATTCATGCGCCAGCGTGAAGATCCGCACGCGATAATCCGCGCCGTCGTCGGTCGGCGGGAGCAGGAAGGTGGTTTCGGAGAGGTTGAGCCAGCGCGCGATGCGCTGCATCTCCTCCCCCGTCAGCCCCTCGGCATCGGCGATCACCGCGAGCGGATTGCCGCTGAAATCCGCGCCGCCGAACACGTCGACGAGCCGGAACGGACGATGAGGCATGAACTTCTCCTTTGGCGATACGGGGCCCGACAGCGATGCCGCGCCACGGCTGGCGCGAACAGGGACAGTTCGATACGATATATACAAACTGTACCGATCCGGAGATCAATACGATGGCCAGCGCCGCCCGCGCCGAAACCCGCACCGGGCAGGTGATGCGGATCGTCCGCGAGCGGATCGCGCGGCGCACGCTGACCCCCGGGACACGGTTGCCCTCGGTGCGGGCGATGGCCGAGACCACCGGCTTTTCCAAATCGACGATCGTCGAAGCCTATGACCGGCTGGCCGCGGAAGGCGCGATCCGCGCCCGCCCCGGCTCGGGCTTTTACGTCACCGCGCCGCTCGCGCCGCTGACGCTCGACCGCCCCGATGTGGCGGCGGCGCGGCAGGTCGATCTCGCCGGGCGCTATGTCATTCCCGGGCTGATCGACAGCCACGTCCATCTCGCCACCCCGCCCAACAATATCCGCGCCAGGGCGCTGCTGCGCCGTAACCTGTTCGGCGGGGTCACCGCGGTGCGCGACATGGCGGACGATCTGCGCCCGGTCGGCGAATTGAGCCGCGAGGCGCTGACCGGGGAAATCCCCGCCCCCGATCTCTATTATGCCGCGCTGATGGCCGGGCCGCCGTTCTTTCAGGACAAGCGCGTGCTCGCGGTATCGGTCGGCGCCAAGCCCGGCGCCGCGCCGTGGATGCAGGCGATCGACGATGCCACCGACCTGCGCACCGCGGTGACGCTGGCGCGCGGCACATCGGCCACCGCGATCAAGATCTACGCCGATCTCCCGCCACGGCTGGTCAAGGCGATCACCGAGGAGGCGCACCGCCAGAATATCCGGGTGTGGGCGCATAGCGCAATTTTCCCCACCCGCCCCGCCGACGTGATCGCCGCCGGCCCCGATACGGTGAGCCACGTCTGCTATCTCGCCTATCAGCGCGAGCCGGTGATGCTCGCCGCTTATGAGGATCACACCCCGGTCAACGAGGGGCTGCTGGCGAAGCAGGGCGACGATCCGGTGATCGCCGGCCTGTATCGCGAGATGCTGAAACGCGGCACGATCCTCGATGCGACCGGCAGTCTGTTCGTCCGCTACGATGCCGAGCGCAAGGTGCACCCGGAGCGCCGCCCGTTGCGCTGCACCGGCCCCGCCACGACGCGGCTGACGCAACAGGCGTGGCGCGCGGGCGTGCCGATCTCCACTGGCACCGATCATAGCTATGGCGCGGACCAGCAATGGCCCGAGGTGCATGACGAATTATTCTTCCTCGCGCGCGATGTTGGGATGCCGCCGCTGCAGGTGATCCGCTCGGCGACGCTGATCGGCGCCGAGGCGGCCGGGCAAGCCAGGGACATGGGTTCGATCGAGCAGGGCAAGCTCGCCAATTTCGTCGTGCTGACGCGCGATCCGCTGGCGGATATCGCCAATATCCGCACGATCGAGATGACCGTGAAACGCGGCCGCGCCTATCCGCGCGGCGATTACCGGCCCGCGACAAAGGCCGAACTGGGGGAAGACGATGGCGATTGATCGACGCGATTTCGTGGCGCGCGCAGGCGCGCTCGCGGCAATGGGGATGGTTTCGGCGCCGGCGCTTGCCGCGACGCAGGCGGGCGGCGATCCGATCGCCGACTGGATCGTGGTCAATGCGCTCGGCGGGCTCGGCGACCCCAACAGCCCGCCCGACGGCACGCGCAGCGCGATCAGCCCGCGCGTGCTGGCCGATGCACATGCCTCGGGCGTCACGACGATCAACGTCACGCTCGGCTATGTCGCCGGCCCCGAGGATCCGTTCGAGGATACCGTGCGCGATATCGCGACGACCGACCGGATGATCCGCGAACAGCCGCGCGACCTGATCAAGATCCTGTCCGCCGCCGATATCCGCCGCGCCAAGGCGGAGAAGAAGGTCGGGCTGCTCTACGGCTTCCAGAATTGCGCGATGCTCGGCAAGGATGCGACGCGGGTCGATGTCTTCGCCGATCTCGGCGTGCGGGTGTTCCAGCTCACGTACAATCCCGCCAATTTGCTCGGCGACGGGTCGATGGCGCCGGAAAACCGCGGGATCACCCCGTTCGGGCGCGAGGTGATCGCGCGATTGAACGATCGCCGCGTGATGGTCGATCTGTCGCATAGCGGCGAGCGCACCTGCCTCGACGCCGCGCGTGCCTCGCGCGCGCCGATCTCGATCAACCACACCGGCTGCCGCGCGCTGACCGATCTGCCGCGCAACAAGACCGACGCCGAGTTGCGGCTGGTGGCGGAGCGCGGCGGGTTCGTCGGCATCTATTTCATGCCGTTCCTCAACAAGAGCGGCCACGCCACCGCGGAGGATGTCGTGGCGCATATCGATCATGCGGTGAACGTGTGCGGCGAGGATCATGTCGGGATCGGCACCGATGGCACCGTGACGCAGATCGACGATCTCAAAGTCTATGAGGCCAAGCTCGCCAAGGAGATCGCCGATCGCCGCGCCGCCGGGATCAGCGCCACCGGCGAGCGTCCCGATACCTATCCCTTCGTCGTCGACCTGCGCGGGCCGGATCAGTTCCGCAAGCTCGCCCGGCTGCTCGAAGCCAAGGGTTATGCCCCGCGCCGGGTGGAGAAGATCCTCGGGCTGAACTTCCTGCGCTACGCCGAAGCGATCTGGGGCAGCTGACCCGATGATCGTGATCGGGGCGGAACAGGTCGCGCGCGCGCTCGACCACAAGGGCTGTATCGCGCTGATGCGTGACGCCATGACGGCGCTGTACGAGGGGCGCTCGCAGCAATTGCTGCGCGGCATCCTCGATCTCGGCGGCGGCGATGCCTTCGGGGTGATGCCGGGCGCGCTGGAGGGCGCCGGGTTCGGCGCCAAGGTGGTGAGTGTTTTCCCCGCCGCCGCGGCGAAGGGGCGGTCGCATCAGGGCGCGATCCTGTTGTTCGATCGCGACAGCGGCGCGCCGGTGTGCGTCGTCGATGCCGGCGAAGTCACCGCGATCCGCACCGCCTGCGCCTCGGCCGCCGCCACCGATGCGCTGGCGCGCCCCGATGCCACGCGGCTCGCGATCCTCGGCACCGGCGAGCAGGCGTGGCAGCATGCGCTGGCGATCCGCCACGTCCGCCCGCTCGAGCGCATCACGCTGTGGGGCCGCGACCGGGAGAAAGCGGCGGGGCTGGCCGGGCAGATCGCCGATGCGCTCGCGCTGCCGGTCGAGGTCGCGCGCACCCCGGCGGACGCGGTGCGCGACGCCGATATCGTCTGCACCACCACCGCCGCGGCCGACCCGATCCTGTCCGCCGACGATATCGCGCCCGGCACCCATCTCAACGTCGTCGGATCGAGCCGCGCCGGGCCGGCGGAGATCGACGGCGCGCTCGTCCGCCGCGCGCGCTTCTTCCCCGATCATCGCGCGGGCGTGCTGGCGCAGGGTGCGGAATTCCTGCGCGCAAAGCAGGCCGGGCTGGTCGACGACGATCATGTTCTGCCCGAAATCGGCGCGGTTTACGCCGGAACGGTGCCAGGACGGCGCGACGTGCGCGAGATTACGATCTACAAGTCGCTCGGCTCGATCGTGCAGGATCTGGCCTGCGCGGCCTATCTCTATCGCAAGCTGGCCTAGCCGCGCATTTCACGGGAGTATCATTTGTTCACGATCGAGGAACTGGAGCGCGCGCATCGGCTGATCCGCGGCATGCTCCCGCAAACATTGCATTATGCCTGGCCGACACTCACCGCGCGGCTCGGCACGACGGTCTGGGTCAAGCATGAAAACTATCTGCCGACCGGCGCCTTCAAGGTCCGCGGCGGGCTCGTCCATGTCGAGCGACTCGCGCGCGAGGGGCTGGCTCCCAACGGGCTGATCTCGGCGACGCGCGGCAATCACGGCCAATCGCTCGCGCTCGCCGGGCGGCATTTCGGATTGCCGGTGACGATCGTCGTCCCGCGCGGCAACAGCGTCGAGAAGAATGACGCGATGCGCGCGTTCGGCGCGACGCTGATCGAGCATGGCGCCGATTTCGACGCCGCCAAATGCGAGGCGATCCGCCTCGCAGACGAACAGGATTTCTGGTTCGCCCCCTCGTTCCACCGCGATCTGGTCACCGGGGTGGCGACCTGGGCGTATGAATTGCTCAGCGCCGCGCCCGATATTGATATCCTCTATGTGCCGATCGGGCTGGGATCGAGCATCTGCGGCGCGATCCGCGTGCGCGACCTGCTTGGCCGCAAGACCGAGATCGTCGGGGTCCAGAGCACCCACGCCCCGGCCTATGCCCGCTCGCTGGAGGCCGGCGAACCGGTCGAAATCCCCTCGGCCGACACCCGCGCCGACGGGCTTGCCGTGCGCATCCCCGATCCCGCCGCGCTCGATATCATCCGCGCCGGGGTCTCGCGGATCGTCACCGTCAACGATGCCGAAATCGCCGATGCGGTGCGCGCTTACTGGACTGACACGCATAATCTCGCTGAAGGCGCCGGCGCCGCCGCGCTCGCCGCCGCACTGCAGGAGCGCGACCAGCTCGTCGGGCGCTGCGTCGGGCTGCCGCTGAGCGGCGGGAATATCGATCTCGCGCTGTTCAGCCGCTGGATTCTGGCGGGGGATTAATCCGCCGCTCTTTCGTCATTCCCGCGCAGGCGGGAATCCATTGACGCTGAGGGCGCGATTCTGTCGCCAGACCTGCGTGAATGGATTCCCGCCTGCGCGGGAATGACGGGGAACGTTTATTCCACCGTCACCGACTTCGCCAGGTTGCGCGGCTGATCGACGTCGGTGCCCTTGGCCACCGCGACGCGATAGGCGAGCAATGGCACCGGCACGGCATAGACCAAAGGCGCGATCAGCGGGTGGACCTTGGGCATGGTGATCGTCGCGAGGCACCCCTCGCCCGCCGCCTCGACCCCATCATAGTCGCTGATCAGCACCACCTTGCCGCCGCGCGCCTGCACTTCCTGCATATTGCTGACGGTCTTGTCGAACAGCGGCCCGCTCGGCGCGATCACGATGACGGGCACATTTTCGTCGATCAGCGCGATCGGGCCATGCTTCATCTCGCCCGCAGCATAACCTTCCGCGTGGATGTAGCTGATTTCCTTCAGTTTTAGCGCGCCCTCCAGCGCCAGCGGATAGTCCGTCCCACGCCCGAGATAGAGCACGTCGCGCGCCCCCGCGACCGACCCGGCCATCGCCTCGATCGCCTCGTCATACGCCAGCGCGGCGTTGAGCGCGGCCGGTGCCTGCGAGAGATGCTTGACGATCGCTTTCTCGTCCGCCGGGGTCAGCTTTCCCTTGGCGCGCGCGAGATTGGCGGCGAGCGCGGCGAGCACCGCCAGCTGGCAGGTGAACGCCTTGGTCGAGGCGACCCCGATCTCCGGCCCGGCGTGGGTCGGCAGCAGCAGGTCCGCCTCGCGCGCCATCGAGCTGGTCGGCACATTGACCACCG
>JAFKLV010000282.1 GCA_017304125.1 Sphingomonadales bacterium | reverse complement strand
TGCGCTCGACCAGCGCGGTGATGATCGCGCGCAGCGCCGGGGTAGCGCGCGGGCGGGCGAGGTCGGCAAGGTCGATGCCGGTATCGAGCGGGATATAGACCCGGCCGAGCGTGCGATAATCCTTCCCGCAATCCTGCAGGTGATTGATCACCTGCAGCGCGGCGCAGAGCGCATCATTGGCGGGCCAGGTGTCGCGGCGCTCGCCGTGGACGTCGAGCACGAAGCGGCCGACCGGCATGGCGGACAGGCGGCAATAGCCGATCAGATCGTCCCAGTCGGTGCAGCGCGCCTCGGTCACGTCGCGGACGAAGGCGTCGAGCAGATCGTGGGCGTGGACCGGATCGATCCTGCGTGCCGCCATCGCCGCGCCGAGCGCCACCGCTTCGGGCGGGCCGTCGCCGTCGAGCCCGGCGCGCATCGCGGCGAGCAGATCGAGCTTGGTCGCCTGCGTCGCCTGCTCGTTGTCGGCGATATCGTCGGCGGCGCGCGCGAAACGATAATAGGCCATCACCGGCGCGCGATGTTCGGGGCGCAAGAGGAAGCTCGCGACGGGGAAATTCTCGTCGTTATGGCCCTTGCCGGAGGCGAGATCGGCTGTTTCTGTCATCGTGCCCCGGCCGCGGCCTGCGCCCGCCCTTTCCACATTCCGCCGCGCCCGTGCGCATGCTGCCACGCCGATAGCAAGGTGCATGCGGCGTAGAAAGCCGCGATCGCCGGCAGCGCGACGCCCCACACAGGCGAGCGGCGGTAGAAAGCGAGCATCGGCTGGAACGCGAGCGCCATCAGCGCCCATGCGCCGAGGCCGGCGAGCTGCGCGAAACCGTGCGCGCAGATCGCGAGCACCGGCGGCGCGAGATAGACCAGCGCCAGCCCGAGGATCGTCCCGGCGAGCAGCAGCGGCGAATAGCCGAGCTGGGCATAGGCCGAGCGCGCGATCATCGCCGCCATCGCAGCGAAGCCGTCATTCGGGCGGATACTGCGCGAACGATCGGTCAGCCCGAGCCAGATGCGGCCCTGTCGCTTGAGCAAGGCGCCGAGCGTGCAATCGTCGATCAGCGCGTCGCGGATCGCGGCGATCCCGCCTGCGGCTTCGAGCGCCTCGCGCCGCACCAGCATACACCCGCCCGCCGCGCCGCCCGGCCCGGTCGCGCGGTTCATCAGCCCGAACGGATAGAGCAATTGGAAGAAGAACACGAACGCCGGGATCAGCATCCGCTCGGCGAGATTGGCGCAATGCAGCCGCGCCATCAGGCTGACCAAGGTCAGCTTGCCCGCCTCGGCGCGGGTGACGAGCATCCGCAACGTATCGGGGGCGTGTTCGATATCGGCGTCGGTCAGCCAGAGATAAGTGGGCGCGGGGCCGGCACGCTCCACGCCTTGCGCGACCGCCCATAATTTGCCGGTCCAGCCCGCCGCGAGCGGCAGGCCCTGCGCCACCTCGACCCGCGGCGAGGCCAGCGCGCGGGCGATATCGCCGGTGCCGTCGCTCGATGAATCATCGACCAGAATGATGCGGAAGGCGCCGGGATAATCCTGCGCCGCGAGGCTGCCGAGCGACCGTGCGATCAGCGCCGCCTCGTCGCGCGCCGGGACCACCGCAACCACCTCGGGCCATGAGGTTGGTGCGGGTGGCAGGTCGCGCGTGTCGCGTTCGCGCGCCAGCCAGAAGCCGTGCCGGGCGAGCACCAGCACCAGCCAGATCGCCAGCGAGAGCCCCGCGACGCCGCTCCAGATCACCGGATCATTCCCGCCTGGCGGAACCACGCCACCGCATCCTCGAGCGCCGCGCGATACGGCCGCGCGCGATAGCCCAGTTCGGCTTCGGCTTTGGCCGAGGAAAAGAACATGCGGTATTTCGCCATCTTCAGCGAATCGAGCGTGAGGAAGGGATTGCCGCCGGTCGCCCGCGCGAGCTGCTCGTTCGCCCAGGCGAGCGGGAATAGCGGCGCGCGCGGGATGCGGATCGTCGGCGGCTTGCGCCCGACGATGCCCGCGATCTCCGCCAGCATCTCGCCGAGCATCACATCCTGCCCGCCGAGGATATAGCGTTCGCCGATGCGACCCTGTTCCAGCGCGAGCAGATGCCCCGCGGCGACATCGTCGACATGGACGAGGTTGAGCCCCGAATCGACATAGGCCGGCATCCGCCCGCTCGCCGCCTCGACGATGATCCGCCCGGTCGGGGTGGGCTTCACGTCGCGCGGGCCGATCGGGGTGGAGGGCTGGACGATCACCGCCGGCAGCCCCTCGTCGCGCACCAGAGCCTCGACCAGCCGCTCTGCCACAACCTTGCTGCGCTTATAGACGCCGACCGCCTGTTCGGGGGTGGCGGCGCGGGTTTCGTCGGCGGGGCTGTCGTTGCTCGGCCGCAGGGTCGCGACGCTGGAGGTATAGACCACCCGTTCCACCCCGGCGGCGAGCGCGGCGCGCATCACCGTTTCGGTGCTCGCGTGGTTGTTGCGGACGATCTCCTCGGGATCGGGCGCCCACAAACGGTAATCGGCGGCGACATGGAACAGGTGGCGCACGTCGCGCATCGCCGCCGTCACGCTCGCCGGATCGCGCGCATCGCCCTCGACCAGTTCGCCCGGAAAATCATGCAGATTGGCGCGCGGGCTGGAGGCCCGTACCAGCCCGCGGACCCGATGCCCCCTGGCCGCCAGCGCACGCGCCACCGCCGAGCCGACGAAACCGGACACGCCGGTTACCAGAGTGAGGGAGGGGGCGGACGAACTCACCGGAGCGGCTCTAGGGTCGAAAATCGATCAGGACAATCAGCTGCTCCCTCTTCCCCCCTCCCTTCATCAGGGAGGGGAGAAGAAGGGCGCGCGCCTCTACCCACGGGCCGGCGGCTGGGATAGGGGACCGGCATGGAAGCCGGGTTCATTGCGATCATCAACGCCGTGGGCTGGATCTTGCTCGGGCTGAGCGTCGTCGGGACGCTCTATATGGTCGCGGCCGGCGTCACGATGCGGCGGTTCTTTGCCCAGGCGGTCACGCCGCAGCGGCGCAGCGAGGGTGTGACCCTGCTCAAGCCGCTCCACGGCGCCGAGCCGCGGCTGGTCGATAATCTCGCCAGCTTTCTCGAACAGGATCATGACGGCCCGATCCAGTTGTTGTGCGGGGTGCAGCGCCCCGACGATCCGGCGATCGCCGCGGTCGAGGCGCTCAAGGCGCGCTTTCCGCGGGCGCGGATCGATCTGGTGGTCGATGCGACGCCGCACGGCGCCAATGGCAAGGTCGCCAATCTCATCAACCTCGAGCCGCATATCGCGCATGACGTGATCGTGCTGAGCGACAGCGATATGGCCGCGCGCCCGGATTATCTCGCCGGGCTGCTGTCGGCGCTCGATCGGCCGGGGGTGGGGGCGGTGACGCTCGCCTATCACGGGCGCGGCGACGGCGGCTTCTGGTCGCGCGTCGCGGCGGCGGGGCTGAGTTGGCAATTCCTGCCCGGCGCGGTGTTCGGCGCGGCGCACCGACTCGCTCGGCCGTGCATGGGCTCGACGATCGCGACGCGGCGTTCGATGCTGGCGGCGATCGGCGGCTTTCGCGCCTTCGCCGACGTGCTGGCCGACGATTATGCGATTGGCGAGGCGATCGCCGCGCGCGGCGCGGTGGTGGCGCTGCCGCCGATGCTCGTCACCCACGCCTCGACCGAGCGCGATTTCGGCGAATTATGGCGCCATGAATTGCGCTGGGGCGCGACGGTGCGCGACGTGGTGCCCGCCGCCTATATCATGGGCGTGATCGCACTGCCGCTGCCGCTGGCACTGTGCGATATCCCGTTTCACCCGTTGCTCGGGCTGACCGCCGCCGCCTTCGCGCTTGTCGTGAGGCTCGGCGTCGCCTACCTCGCCGATCGCCAGGCGGGCGAGCGCACCGCGCCTTTATGGCTGGTGCCGGTGCGCGATTGCCTGACCTTTGCGGTGTTTGTCGCAAGCCTGTGGGTACGATCGGTTGATTGGCGCGGCGCAACGCTTAGAATGGAAAAACACGGCCGGATCGCGGCCGAACCGGAGACCCCGCTCCCATGACGTTGCGTACACTGTTTATGCAGGCCCCGTCGTTCGACGGTTATGACGGCGGCGCCGGCGCGCGCTACCAGATGAAGCGCGAGGTGCGCAGCTTCTGGTATCCGACCTGGCTGGCCCAGCCCGCGGCGATGGTCGCCGGCTCGCGGCTGATCGACGCGCCCGCGCACGACCAGAGCTGGGAAGATATCGCGCATGAGGTGGACGACAAGGATCTGGTGATCCTCCACACCTCGACCCCGAGCTTCAATCAGGACATCCGCACCGCCGCGCTGATCAAGCAGCGCAACCCCAAGGTGCTGGTCGGCTTCGTCGGTGCCAAGGTGGCGGTCGAGCCCGACAAGAGCCTTGCCGCGACCAAGGATGTCGATTTCGTCGCGCGCGAGGAATATGATTTCACGATCCTCGACATCGCCGAGGGCAAGCCGCTGGCCGAGGTCGACGGGATCACCTGGCGCGCGCCCGACGGCGCGTTCATCCGCAACAAGGATCGCGCGGCGATCGAGGACATGGACGTCCTCCCGATGGTCTCGCCGGTCTATAAGCGCGACCTCAAGATCGAGAAATATTTCGGCGGCTATCTGCGCCACCCCTATGTCAGCTTCTACACCGGGCGCGGGTGCAAGAGCCGCTGCACCTTCTGCCTGTGGCCGCAGACGATCAGCGGGC
Organism: Sphingomonadales bacterium; assembly: GCA_017304125.1. Classification (GTDB taxonomy): domain Bacteria; phylum Pseudomonadota; class Alphaproteobacteria; order Sphingomonadales; family Sphingomonadaceae; genus Sphingomonas. The sequence goes on along the minus strand of JAFKLV010000282.1, from coordinate 6,888 downwards.
ACAATTACCGCTTCCGCTCGATCCCCAAGGTGATCGAGGAAGTGCAATATATCCTGAAGGAGATCCCCCAGACCAAGGAGATCTTCTTCGACGACGATACGCTGACCGACAATCACGAGCGCGTCGAAGATCTGGCGCGCGCGCTGGGTGCGCTCGGCTTCGGCAAGCCGGGCTTCCCGGTATCGTGGAGCTGCAACGCCAAGGCCAATGTGCCGCGCAAGACGCTGGAAGTGCTCAAGGCCAACGGGCTGCGGCTGCTGCTCGTCGGCTATGAGAGCGGCAACCAGAAGATCCTGCATAACATCAAGAAGGGGCTGCGCGTCGATGTTGCGCGGCAGTTCACCAAGGATTGCCACGATCTCGGCATCGTGATCCACGGCACCTTCATCCTCGGCCTGCCCGGCGAGACGCTGGAGACGATCGAGGAAACGATCGAATATGCCAAGGAAATCAACCCGCACACGATCCAGGTATCGCTGGCGGCGCCTTATCCCGGCACCTTCCTCTACAAGCAGGCGACCGAAAACGGCTGGTTCGACGGCAGCGATCATCTGCTGACCGACGGCGGCAACCAGATCGCCCAGCTGAGCTACCCGCACCTGCCGGCGAGCGTGATCTTCGACAAGGTCGAGGAATTCTACAAACGCTTCTACTTCCGCCCGCGCAAGATCGGGTCGATCGTCGGCGAGATGCTGCGCGATTTCGACATGATGAAGCGCCGGCTGCGCGAGGGCGTCGAATTCTTCGACTTCCTGCGGCGGCGCAAAGAGGCGGCGTGATCCTGACGTGCTTCTACCTTCTGCCGTCATGCCGGACTTGATCCGGCATCCAGAGCCGCAGGCGACGGTGTTTGTGGCTCTGGATGCCGGGTCGAGCCCGGCATGACGGTGAAAGAGAAGCAGCTCGTCGTCACTGCAGACGATTTCGGCGCATCGATCGAGGTCAACGAAGCGGTCGAGCAGGCGCACCGCCACGGCATCCTGACCGCTGCCAGCCTGATGGTGGCGGGCGATGCCGCGGCGGATGCGGTGGCGCGGGCGAAGGCGATGCCGACGCTCGGCGTCGGCCTTCATATCGTGCTGGTCGAGGGGCGGCCGATACTGCCCCCCGAGCGCTTGCCCGCGCTGGTCGCGAGCGACGGCAATTTCCGCACCGATATGGCGCGGACCGGGGCGCGGATTTTCGCCTCCCCCGCCGCGCGGCGCCAGCTCGCAGCTGAGGTCGAGGCGCAATTCGCCGCCTTTGCCGCGACCGGGCTGCCGCTCGATCACGTCAACGCGCATAAACATTACCATCTCCACCCGACGATCGCGGGGACGATCCTCAGGGTCGGGCGGCGCTTCGGGATGAAATCGGTGCGCGCGCCGATCGAGGATCGCGCGGTGATCGGTGCGATCGAGGGCGGTGCGTCCGGCCCGCGGATCGAGACCGTCTGGGCCAGGCTGGTGCGCCGGCGGATGCGCGCCGCGGGGATGGTCGCGCCCGATCACGTCTTCGGTCTCGCCTGGTCGGGGGCGATGACTGCGGCGCGAGTGAGGGGGCTGCTCGAACATCTCCCCGAGGGGCTGAGCGAGATCTACACCCACCCCGCGACCGGCAGCTACGCCGGTGCCGCGCCCGGTTACGATTATCCCGGCGAGCTTGCCGCGCTGACCGATGCGCTTGCGCCGTCGCTGATTACGCGCGAGAGGATCGCGCTCGGCCGTTTTGCCGATTTCGCCTGAGGTAAAGTGATGAATCTCGTGCCCGATTGGGGAGAGTTCGACAGCAGCGCGCCGCTCCCGGTCGGGCCGGTGCGGCTCGGCAGCCCCGAGCATCTGATGCTGTTCAGCCGGATGATCCTCGATACGCATGATCCCTATCGCCCGGCGCTGATCGACTGGCCCGAGCTGGAGCCCGCGACGCGCGACAAGATCGTCTCGCTGCCGATCTGGGACATGGCGGTGCAGACCGAGGGGCGCACCGGGCTGTTCGTCAAGACGTTCGGCGAAACGGTGCGCGATCCGCTGCTCAAATCCGCGGTCGAGATGGATGCCTTCGAGGAGCGCCGCCACAAGGTGGTGCTCGCCGATATGGTGCAATCCTATGGCATCGAACTTGAGCCCGAGCCCGATTATATCAAGCCCAAGGACGCCGAATGGGCGTTCATGCGCTCGGGCTATTCGGAGTGTATCGACAGTTTCTTCGGCTTCGGGCTGTTCAAGCTCGCCAAGGACACCGGCTTCTTCCCGCCCGAGCTGATCGACACGTTCGAGCCGGTGATGCGCGAGGAAGGACGGCATATCCTGTTCTTCGTCAACTGGGTGGCGTGGTGGCGGCGCAATATGCCGTGGTGGCGCCGGCCCTATTTCGAGGCGAAGGTGATCGTGGTGTGGCTGTTCCTGATCTGGGAACGGATCGACATGGCCAAGGGCATGGGCGACAACACCAAGGCGCAGGAGAATAATTTCACCCTCAACGGCTCGAAGGAGCTGGGGGTGGAAGTGACCTTTCCCGAACTCGCCAGCATCTGCCTGTCGGAGAACGACCGGCGGCTCGCGCCTTACGACCAGCGGCTGATCCGCCCGCGCTTCGTGCCGGCGATGATGCGGCTCGCGCTCAAATTCATGGGCAAGCCCAAGCCGGCGGGAGAGCCGGCCTGAACGGATACGCACGCGCCGGCCTGCTGCTGGCGACGATCGCCGGGCTGGCGGTCGCTGTATGGACCTTCGGGGCAACCGGCCTTGCCGATGTCGTGTCGGTCGCGAAGCGTATCGGCATCGGTGGTTTCCTGCTGTTCTGCGGCTGGTCGCTCGGCACCTTCGTGCTGCTCGGCGCGGCGTGGCTCGCGGCGGCGCCGGGCGCGGGGGTCGAGCGGCTCGGGCTGTTCTCCTGGGCGCGGATGGTGCGCGAGGCGGTGTCGGACCTGTTGCCCTTCTCGCAGCTTGGCGGGGTGGTGATCGGTGCGCGGACACTGACCGTCGCGCGGATTCCGGTGCCGCGCGTCTATGGCTCGCTGGTGGTCGATATGACCACCGAAATGGCGGCGCAGCTTGCCTATACCCTGTTCGGGCTGGCGCTGATGGCCTCGCTGCTGATCGGCGACGGCGCGGCGGTGGCGCTGCGCGGGCCGATCCTCGGCGGGACTGCGGTGATGGTGACGATCATCCTCGCCTTCTTCGCCGGGCAACGCACCGCGCTGGAGCTGACCGCGAAGATCGCGGGGCGTTTCGTGCCGGCCGGCCGGGGCGCGCTGGAGGAAATTCGCGCCGAGCTGGCGGGCATTTACGCGCGGCGCGGGCGGGTCGCGCTGGCGTTCGGGTTTAACCTCGCCGCCTGGGTGGCGAGCGGGGCGGGGGCGTGGCTGGTGCTGCGACTGATGGGGGTGCCGATCTCGCTGCTCGACATGCTGTCGCTCGAAAGCCTGATCTTCACCTTGCGCAGCGTGGCCTTCTTCATCCCCGGCGCATTGGGGGTGCAGGAAGCGGCCTATGCGCTCGCCGGGCCGTTGTTCGGCCTGCCAGCGGAAAGCGCGCTGGCGCTGTCGCTGGCGAAGCGCGCGCGCGATCTGGCGATCGGGGTGCCGACGCTGCTCGCGTGGCAGCTCAGCGAGGCGCGTCAGCTCGCACGGGGTTAGGCGGCCCGAGCAGCGCGGGCTCGAAGATCAGCGCGCAGATCAGGGTCCAGATCAGCGAGATCATGAGGATTTCGCCCATGCTGGCGGTCCCCGGATGATGCGACAGCCACAGGCTGCCGAAGGCGGTGCCGGTGGCGAGCGCGCTGAACAGCACGGCGCGCGCGAGGCTCGATTGCAGCAGCCCGGTCGCCCCCGCGCGCCACGCCATCACGAAATAGATGTGGAAGGCGACGCCGACCCCGAACAGCAACGGGAAGGCGATGATATTGGCGAAATTGATCGGCTGGCCGATCAGCACGCAGCTCCCCAACGTCAGGAAGATCGACAGCACCACCGGCGCAAGCGTGAACGCCACCTCACGCACGTCACGCAGCACCGCGAACAACAAGGCGCTGACCAAGAGGAACGCGAGCACCCCGGCGCGGACGAAGGCGCCGGCGATCGTCCCCGCCGCCGCCTGCGTGCCCACCGGCAGGCCCGAGATCGAGGGCGTCACCCCGGCCACCGCGTCGCGGAAGCGGCTGATCACCTGATTGTCGTTGCTGTTGCCGCTGGGGAAGACCTGTAGCCGCACCCGCCCGTCGGGCGCCGCCCAGCCGCGCACCAGATCGGGCGGCAGATCGGCACGCGTCATCGGCGCGGCCTGCAAGGCGGTGCGCACCTGATCGAGCATCACCCCGAGCGGTTTGGCGAGCGTCGCGTTGAGCGCCGCGCGCTTGGCGGGCGCGGCCTGCGCCAGCTGATCGAACAGCGCCGCCAGCCGCTGGGCATCGCGTGCGCCGGGCGTCTGGTTGTTGGCGGAGACCTCGCGCAGCCGGGTCGCGCTTTGCGTGAGCGCGGCGACCATCTCGGCGTCGCTCGGCGGCGCGGCGGTGTCGAGCGGGTTGATCGTCACGTCGAGCAACAATGCGGCGTCCTGGATCAGCGCGAGCTTGGCCGGCTGATCCTCGGGCACGAAACTGTCGAGCGACACGACATGCGAAACTTCCGGCAAAGCGGCGAGCTTGCGGGTCAGCGCCTGCGCTTCACTGGTGTTGCGGGCGAGGACGTCGATCGTGTTCGGGGTGCGATCGGGATCGCGGGTCAGATCGGCCAGCGCGCGCATCGACGGCGCGGCCGGATCGCGCAGGTGGAGCGGGTTGAAGTCGAACGACGCCCACGGCAGCAATGCGATGCTGACGATCAATGCGACGACGAACGCCCAGAGCACCGCGCCGCGGCGACGCTCGAGCAGCCGGTCGATCGGCGCGAGCGCGGCGAAGCCGACCTCGCCGCGCGGGCGATCCGGGCGGAACACGATCACCAAGGCGGGGAGCAGGGTCGCGCTCAGTGCGAGCGCGATCACCATGCCGATCCCGGCGATCAGCCCCAGTTCGGCGATGCCGATATAATCGGTCGGCAGGAAGGCGCCGAAGCCGAGGAAGATCGCGCCGGCGGCGAGCGTCAGCGGCGCGCCGAGCGCCACCGCGGCCTGCTGCATCGCCGCGTCGGGCGCCGCACCCTCGACCCGCTCGGCATTGTAGCGAACGCATAACTGGATGCCGAAATCGACCCCCAGCCCGACGAACAAGGGAATGAAGGCGACCGAGATCACATTGAACCGCCCGACCGCGAGCAGCCCCGCCGCCATGGTCAGGATCAGCCCGAGCACGATCGTCCCGAGGATCGCCGCGACCAGCCGCACCGATCGCGTCGCGAACCACAAGGTGATCAGCATCGCCGCCAGCATCACCGCGCCGACCAGCCCGATATTCTCGCGCAGGCTGGCGAATTCCTCGTCCGCCAGCGGCACCTCGCCGGTCAGCTGGACCCGGACGCCATGCGCCGCGTCGAGCCCCAATGCGCCGGCTGCGGCATGCACCGCGTCGGTCGCCGCCTCGCCGGGCATCAAATCGCTGTGATCGAGGACCGGCTGGACCAGCACCAGCCGGCGGGTCGGCGGGGCGAGCGCGCCGCCGCTGCTGGCGAACAGCCGCTGCCACGAAAAGGGCGCGGGATGGCCCTGCAATACGCCGTCGGTCGCGTCGGCCAGCGCGCGGATCGGCTTGTCGATGCGATCGAGCGATACCTGCCCCGCCGCGACGCCGTCGGCCATCGTCGACAGCGCGCCCGCGACGCCGCGCAGGCTGGGGTCGGCGGCGAGCGGGCCGAGCATCGGCTGCGCCTCGACCAACGCCGCGGTGGCGTCGCGCACCTCCTTTTCGCTGCCGAACAACAGCCCCTGACGCGCGAAATAGTCGCCGCCGTCGGGGCGGGTGACGCGGCGGAAATGCGCTTTGTCTTCGCCCAGCCGCGCTTCAAGCCGTGCCGCGCCGTCCTCGGCCAGCTCGGGGGTGGCGCCGTCGACCATGATCAGCATCGCGTCGGTCAGCTGCGGGAAGGCGGCCTCCATCGCGCGTTCCTGCCGCCGCCAGTCGACATCGGGGGAGATCAGCGCGGCGGTATCGGTGGTCATCGCGAACCGCTCGACCACCACCACCAGCGCCAGCGCCGCCAGGATCACCGCGCCGACGATCGTCAGCCACGGACGCCGCACGCTCGCGGCAACGAGGCCGGCAACCGGGGAACGCTGCATCACCGCGCGGGCGGCCCTTTCGCGCCCATGAAATACCGCAACTGAAACGCGATCGTGTGGCTGTGGCCGTTGAAGGCAAAGGCCGCGTCGGCGAATTTCGGCGGCCCGAGCCGGATCTTGGCGTCGTTCGAAAAGCCGATCCCCTCCTTGGGGATGCCGAACAGCCCGCGGTCGACCTTGCCGTTGCTATTTTCGTCGAGATAGGCCTGCACGGCATAATGACCGGGCGGCAAATTGCCGATCGTCACCCGCGTGGTGCCGAGCCGCGCGCGGGCATTGCCCGACCACGGGCAATCTTCCTTGAGGAATTTCGCTTCCGGGCAGACGTCGACCTGCACCAGCCCGGATGCGGCGCGGACATTGCCGACGTCGATCGTCAGCACGCCGCGCGCCGGCTCGGACGGAGCGGCGGCGGAGAGCAGGAGCAGGGCAATCGGGGCAAGCAGCAATGGCTTCATGAACGCAGACGTTCCTCGACCGCGCCGGTCTGGTTCCACCTCAAGGTTTTGAGGATGGTATTGACGATATGGTCGGCGTCGAGGCCGGCTTCGGCATATTGGGCGCCCGGGCTGTCCTGATCCTGGAAGCGATCGGGCAGCCGCATCGTCCTGAGCTTGAGCCCGGCATCGATCAGCCCGGTGTCGGAGGCCAGCGTCAGCACATGCGCGCCGAACCCGCCGACCGAGCCTTCCTCGAT
>JAFKLV010000281.1 GCA_017304125.1 Sphingomonadales bacterium | reverse complement strand
CTTCGATTTCCGCATGACACTGCACGTATCCGACCCCGCGCGCATTCGGCAAGCATCCCTGGTCGAATGGTTCGCGGACGACTGGGGTCAGGTGCGGATCGACGGCAACCTCGTCGATTCGGGACCCTCGCCCTGGACAACCAGCGGTCTGCCGCCCGGAAAATGCGAGCTGAAGAAGACCTATTACGCTTTCCCCAATCTCGACCTGAAACCCTATCTGACCAAGGGAGACCACGAGATCTGGTTGCGGGCGGCGGTCAGCAGCGGTGGTGAGGCGTTCGCAGATGTCCATGTCGAGGTGGATGACAGCTGCGGTTCCACGGAGCAGCTCGTCGACCTGTGTTCAGGGTACGCGGCGGACAGCAAATGCCATCTCGACAGCGAGGATGTCGACGGCGTTGAGACCTTCCGGGGCGGCGTTGCCACCGGCCTGAGGCCCCTGCCCCAGACCTGGCTGTTCGGAGCCGACCGGTGCACGTTGCAGCTCACCCGCGACTTCTTCCTGCGCAAGCGCAACTATGTCTGCGAGACGGACAACGCGGCGTTGCCCGATCCGGACCTGAGCCGCGGCGCCTATATCATCGACCATTCGACCGAGACGTTGCTCGCTGACAAGCAAACCCAGGCGGATGGCAGCGTCACTACTACGACCCGGCCCTTCAGCCTTCCGGATCGGGGCAGCGTGCCCGCCTGCGAGACGATCTGCAAAACCCAGGCGCCCAAGGTCAACACCGCGGCGGCGCCCTCGGGTGTGATGGGAAGCCAGCAGAATGATCCGACAGGGATCGATACCTTCTATCATGTCTGCTCGGCCGACAATGTCTGCCCGACCGGACCCGGCGAGCAGATCGCCTCGGCCTGCGGTTGCCTCGACGATTTCCCTGAAGCCGTCGTGATGATGCAGACGGTCCGGCTCGGCGGCGCGGACATGACCTGCACGAGTGCCACGCCATGAAGAGCCTCTTCCTCACGCGATCCGTGCTGTTAATCTCGGCCATATCGGTCGTGAGCGCCCAGTCGGCGGCTTATGCGCAGGCGAGCGCCGCCGCGATGCCGCAAGCGCGCGCGGCGATCGCCATTCCGGTCGAGCCCACCGATCCGGTCGAACCGACCGACCCATCGGGCCCTACCGCGCCTACCGGTCCCGCGCCCACCAGCGCCAATGAAATGTGCGCGGTCGATCTGAACGGCAATGGCGATGCCGCCGATGAAGGCGAGACCGCGAGTTGCACGGCGACGGCGAGCGGCGGCTGGCAATGCCCGATCCGCGCTGTCGCCTGCACGGTGACGGGTCCGGCCACCTATGCCTGCCCGCTTGGATCCCAATTTGCGTGCGAAGTGCCCGCGGGCGGCGGGGCTCCGACCTGCTCGCCCGACGCCTGCATCGACACGGGCGCCAATCCGGTCGTCACCGATCCAGTCGTCGACGATCCGGGCGTGCCCAATGACGGCCAGGTCGACGCAGAGGGGAATTGCCTCGATCATATCGAGATTTTCTCGGGCCGCGCGCTGCGCTGCCGGCCGCCGGGCCTGCTCGATACCTTCGAGAATTGCTGCAAGGACAAGGGCAAGATCGTCAAGGACGGGATGGGCTCGTCGCTCACCTCGCTCAGCACCAAGATCGCGGTCGCCAAGGGCGTGCTGACCGGCATGAAGGCTGCCTACACCGCCTTCAAGGCTGGCGCGACCGCCAGTCAGGCGGCCACCGCCGGCCTTCACGGCATCATCGGTATCGATCCGACCTCGCTCGCGATCAGCCTGGCGATTAGTTTCATCATCGATGTACTGCTCCAGGGTTGCGACCAGCAGGACATGGAGACCGGCATGCTGCGGGGCTCGGGCATGTGCCATGAGATCGGCAGCTATTGCACCTCCAAGATCCTCGGCATCTGCATCCAGAAGGCCAAAGGCCATTGCTGCTTCAACACCAAGCTTGGTCGGATCATCCAGGAGCAGGGCCGGCCTCAGCTCAAATCGTTCAACGCGATCGGCTGGGGCACGCCGAAGAAGCCAATGTGCCGGGGCTTCACGCCTGAAGAATTTCAGGCCCTAGATTTCTCGAAGATGGACCTCTCCGAATATTATTTGGACATCGAGGCCCGGGCTCAATCCGACATCCAGATAGATATGAAGGACCGCGTCGATGCGTATATGCAGACGATCGGCAAGAATTAGCCTCGTCCTGACCCTGGCGCTGGGGGTGATCCCGGCCACCCAGGCGCAGACCGTGGCCGGATCGCCGCCAAGCCCACCGCCGGCCGACGCGCGCGCCAAGGCAGCCAGCGAAGGCGATGCCGCGATGGAGCGGCTCAAGCAAGCCGTCAGCGCGCAGAAGGGCCGCGCGACGACGGCGGAGCCCGGCCCATCGGTTCAACCTTCAGCCGAACTTCGTCGGCGGGCTTTCGATGCCGTGCGCCGACGTGCCCACTCGCCTGCGATGGATGCACGCGCTCGCGCAGCATACGCCGCGGGACAGGCTGGGCTCGATGCCGAGCGCGAGGCCATGGCCGCAAAGCTTGGCCAGGCCCTGGGCCTGAGCGCGCCCGACATGGCCGCCGTCGCGGGCGCTACCGCGCCGAATACTATCAAAGGGTGGGTGCCGGTCCTGTTCGCATCGTCGTCGATGCCGATCGCCACGCTTCGAACCTATGCCGCGCAGCTTGAGCGCGTGGGCGGCGTGCTGGCGTTCCGGGGTATGCCGGGCGGTCTTACCCGCGTTGGGCCCATGGCGAAACTGTCCGCCGAGATCCTGCGGATCGATCCCGGCTGCTCGGGCCCTGCGTGCGTGATGCGGAATGTCCAGCTGATCGTCGATCCGATCGTCTTTCGCTTGGCGGGCATCACCCGGGTGCCAGCGCTGGCGATGATCCCGGGCGATCCCACCCAGCCCTATTGCGAGCGCGACGCCGCCAGTCCGCCGATCGCTCGCATCGTGTTCGGAGACGCGAGCCTCTCCGGATTGCTTGAGGAATATGTCCGCCTTGGCGGCAAAGAGGAGGTGCGCGATGCTCAGAATCGCTTGGGCGCTCGCTAAATGGATCTGGCTGCAGCTGAAGGAGCTGCCGCTGCGCGCGGCGGTCGCGCTCGGCTGTAGCGGCCTCGGGGAACCACCGCGACCCGACCAGCTGTTGAAGGCCTATTGTATCGTGCTGCCGGTCGGCCTGCTGACCTGGTGGGCGATCCCGCAATTCACCCTCGTGATGACCCCATCGATCCATGCCTGGGCGGTGCGGGGCGATCCGGGCCCCATCCACAAGGGCGATCTCGTCTCGTTCATGCTCACGAACGCGGTCGCCGGACCCAAGCCGGTGTCGGTCACCAAATATGTGCTGTGCATGCCCGGCGAGCGGCTCGATATGATCGAGAAGCCGTCAGTCGGAGGGCATACGTGGGACGGCTGGTACTTCTGCGATGGCAAGCTGCTGGGTGTCAGCAAGCCCTACGGCCGCAAGGGACAGAAGCTCGATCATTATCAGCCAAAAGGTGTGATCATCCCATCGGGCTATGCCTATGTCGGCTCGAGCCATCCGGATGGATTTGACAGTCGCTATTACGGTCCCGTCGCTATCGACCGGTTGACCCGGATGGAGAAAATGCTGTGATTGCCCGCACGCGCTTACTGCGCGCGGCCCTCCTCGCCGCGACCGCCCTTCCGCTACCGGTGCAGGCCCAGGATCAAAGGCCGGCCATGACGGGCAAGGATGGATATTGGTGGTATCAGGCACCGCCGAAACCTAGCGAGGAGAAGCCTGATCCCGACGCGCTGGTGAAGCCGGTGATTCCACCGATGGCCGAACTTGCAACCTGGACGCCGCCGAAGATCCACAAGCTGATCGAGCAGCAGCGCGATTATGCAGCGACCGTCCTTACGGTCGATGCCGTCGCCGATTTCTGGAAGCTCGAGGATTTCGCGCGGCGCAAGGCTCGCGCGTTCGCCGGCGTGACCCAGATCGCGATGCTCCAGCATCCCGAACTTAATTCCAAATCGGCCAATCCGATGGTCGGGGATGCGCGCGATCAGTTGACCGCGTTCAAGGATGACGCGCGCCGTCAATATCTCCGCGCCCATGCCGGCGAATTCGCGCTCGTCATGTTCTCCCGCGACAGCTGCGGCTATTGCCGGGTGCAGTGGCCGATCGTCCAGCGCTTCCAGGAGGAGATGGGCTGGCAGGTGACGCTCATGGATATCGGTCGCCGACCTGAAGTCGCACAGCGCTTCGGCGTCGAGGTGACACCGACGACGATGATCATCAGGCGGAACAGCCAACAGCGCATGGTAATCGCAAACGGCGTCGAGGCGTATCCAAACCTCGCGCAAATGGCGTATCAGGCCGTTCGGCTGCTGACCGGCGACATTCGGCCTGAGCAGTTCATGACCGGCGCCGGCGAGGAGGACGGATTCTTCGACGCGCTCGCGAATGGCCCGGTCTCGGCGACCGATCCACGCGCGCTCGGGGGCGATCTGGTCAACACCGGCGGGAGTCCGCGGCCGTGACGCGGCGCGCGCTCGCCATTGCAGCCATGGTGTCCGCCGTTGTGGGTATCGCTGGGGGCGCGATGGCTCAATCGGCATCGGCAGGGCAAGATGCGGCGCGGCGCGCGGCAATCCATCCTGTTGCCGACGCTGCCAGCCTGCAGGCGTGGCTCGCCCGCGTCCCACTGACGCGGCAGTTCCCGCCGGACTTCGCCGATACGTTACGCGGCCAGGCGCCGGCGTTCGTCATCGAAATGAGCACGAGCCCGGGTTGCGTACCGTGCGGCGATATGTGGACCAAGCTATCGGCCTTTGGCCGGCAATATGGCTGGCGCGTCGCTGCGATCGGCGGCCAGGAAGCGATGGTCCGTTCGGGCCGGCTTGGGCTGCCCTGGGTTGGCCATCCGGTCGTTTGGGTCCGACCGATCGCGGATTCGAACAGGATCGTGCCGATCGCGATCGGCACCGATCATGCGCTGAACCTCGCCCGCAACATCTATCTCGCCGTCAAGATGCTGACGGGCGTGCGACCTGATGTCGGCCTTCGGGCCATGTCCAAATATACCGGGATTGTCGGCGTGGGCGCGCCGCGGAATCCGGCCAACCGAGGAGGCTGAGCATGGCGGGCCAGCACCTCTTTCATCTCACTCGAACCCGAGGAAGCCCGCCATGTCGCTTGCCGTTCCCAGACTCTATCGTCGTCTAGCTCGCCCTCTCTCGTTCAGCCTGTGCGGGATCGTCGCTGCGTGCGGCACCGCGGCCCCGGCACATGCGCAGAGCTGGGCGGAAAGTTGGTTCGACAACGCAACCTACACCTCTCCCGGCAGCTTCGAGGATCAGACGCGCGGCTATGTGACCGCGGGTGGCATGTCAGGCCGTGTGGATGTCCATAACGACTATCTGATGTCGCTGAGCCTGCCCAAGATCAAGGCCGGATGCGGCGGCATCGACATGTTCCTGGGTGGTATGTCGTTCCTTGATCCCGACTATCTCGTCCAGAAGCTGGAGAGCATTCTTCAGGCGGCCCCCGCGGTCGCGTTCCAGTATCTGCTTGAGACGCTCGACGAGAAGATGGGTAACATCATTTCGAAGATGGAGGCGGCGACCAACTTCCTGAATTCGATTCAGGTCAATGATTGCCGGTTGGCCAACCGCGCGGTCCAGATCGCCAAGGGCGACGACAATATGAGCGGCATCATCGAGGAGATGACCGGCTACAAGTCGGTGAAGGAAGGGTTCGCGAAAAGCTACCAGCAGAGCCGCGAGAAGATCCAGGCGAACCAGAATAACCCGACCGAGGATCTGAAGGACGCGCTGCAGAATTGCCCGGCCGAGGTGACCGACATCTTCCGCACGGGATCGCTGCTTTCGCACGCGGCTTCGCGGGTCGGTGCCGGCGACTGGGCGGATGTGATGCGCGCGCGTGTCGGCGACGTCTATATGCGCTGGGACCCGACCGACAAGGTGCCGCTCTTCTCGGCGATTCCCGCCTGCCCGAAGCAGGATACGGAAAGCGCCGATGACTTCCTCTCCGGCCGCGTCCAGAAGCGCGCGCTCAATGTGCCGCCCACGGCCGGTGATTGCAGCCAGGACGGCACCAAAGGTGCGCTCGAACTCGCCCGCACCCGGATGGAGTCGATCGCCGGCAAGATCAGGACGCGGGGTGGGCTTTCGGCGGACGAACGCCAGTTCGTTGCCAATGTCAGCACGCTACCTGTGTATCGGATGCTCGAATGGGGCGTTCGACAAGGCGTCCAGGGCTCGGTCATCAGCGATACCGATGAGCTGGTAGCGTTCACCCTTGCCTATCAGATGCTGAACGACCTGACCCGCTCCATCGACTTCGCGCTCAGCAATGCCGAGCGTGGGACGACGGCGGCCGGCGCTGCCAATGCGACCAGTACCAATATCTGCCAGACCCGCATCCTCACCAAGGGCATCGAGCAATTGCGGGACCTGCGCGAGGAGGTCCTCCGCCAGCGTGCCCAGATGCGTCAGTCCTATCTCGCGGCGCTGAGCCAGGCGAACCTCTCGACATCCTATGCTGGGCTTTTGCGTCAGCGCGATCGCGATGCGCGCGACGCCGCTGGTGCCGCCGCGAACCGCAACCAGTAGGTGCTCCAATGATGCGTCGGATCCTTCGCGCCGTTGTCACGGTCGCCGCATTGCTCGCCGCCTCGCCGGCCTTTGCCGTCGATACGAGCTTCTACACCTATGACGGCTTCGCCGAGACGGTAGATGCATTCCGTCTCGTCGCGATGATCTTTGCCGACCCGCGTTACGAGACGCTGGTCGTGGTGATCGCGACGGTCGGGATTGCGGTGGGAGCGACGCTGACCGCCATTCGTGGCCAGGGTATGGGGCTTGTCGCCTTCGGCTTTCAGATGCTGGTCGGCATCGGCCTGTTCGTCGGTATGATCGCGACCACCGGGACGGTCCACGTCTATGACAAGGTGCGCAACGCCTATCAGCCGGTCGGCGGCGTCCCCAATCTGCTCGTGCTGGTCGCCGGCACGACCAACCTGATGGAGCGCGCCCTGGTCGAGACGATCGACGACAACACGCTCGATCCGGATTCCAAGATCGAGTTCGGCGCCGGGGGGCACACGTTCGACCTGTTCTTCAATGCCGTCGCGCCGCGTGGCCCGATGACCGACACCTTCCTTGATGCAACGATCAAGGACTATGTCCGGCAATGCTATCCGGTCGCGCGCGTGTCGCCGGCTTACGGCATCGACGATGACAAGTTGTTCCGCACGACAACCGATCTGCCAGCCGCGTTCGCAGCGATGGCGGGACCTGCGACCTTCAGCACGGTCTATACGGCGGCGGACAAGGGCGGCACGACGAAGAGCTGCGACGAGTCTTGGCAATATATTTCTGACAGGCTCTCCGATCCGACCTTGTTCGACGATTACACCAGGCAGGTTTGCCTGCGGACGGGCTTCGACGCGACCGATGCCAATCAGCTCACTCGCTGCCGCGCCCAGCTCGGCGAGGTGGGCGGCATGATGATGGGCTCTCCGCTGTCGCTTCAGGCATTCATGACAGATGTCCTGCTCGGCAACACCGTGGGCGACGTCCTGTTCGAGGATAGCCCGGCAACAGCGGCCCGGGTCATGGCCAATCGCGCCGTAATGTCGAGCGGTCTTGCCACGATGTCGGTTGCAAACGAATGGATGCCGACGATCCGCGCGGTCGTATTCGGCATCCTGCTGTTCATGATCCCGATCGCGCTTCTGTTCATCCTGACGCCGATCAACCTTCGGGTCATGAGCTTCGCGCTTGGGCTGTTCGTGTTCGTCGCCTTGTGGGGCGTGATCGATGCCGGCATTTACCAGCTTACCCTTGGGCGCGCGATGGGCGCGCTTGCCGAGATGCGCTCGAACGCCAACGGCGCCAACGCCTGGCTTCTCGCCCCTTCTTCCGCGCAAAAGGCCCTTGCGATCTTCGGCAGCTTCCGCACGGCGGCGGCGGGCCTGGCGGGCGCGTTCGTGTTCACGGTGTTCCGGTTCTCGGGGAATGTCTTCACGGCGTTCACCAGCGGCGCGCTCGGCGTCCAGGGTCAGGGCACTGCCGCCGCGTCGCCTATGGGCACAGCGGAAGGTCGCGCCTCGGCCCTTGAGGCACAGGCGTCCGCGTTGGGCACATCCGCGCGACGCGGGGCTTCGTCGAGCTTTGGTGACTTTGGCGAGCGATCGACATTTGGCGCCAACCGCAGCTTCGGCGCGGCGAGCACGATGTTGGGTGAGCGCAACAGCGGGGTGCCAGGAGTGCCGGCATTCGGCATGGGCGGGATCGACGCGGCGCGCGAACTTGGCGGGCTCGCACCGGCGCTCGTCAATGGGGATCTGTCCAACCCTGCGACGCAACGCGCAGTCAGGGCCAACGCCACGACGGCCGCGTTTCAACAGTTCGCCGAGAAGGACGCGCTCCGGGCTTTGGGTACAACCTATTTCGGTTCCGGTCAGGCTGGTGAGCGCGCCTTCGCTGCGTTCTCGCAGCATCTGGTGCAATGGCGCGCCTTTGGGGATCAGCGCGCTTACGACATGATGCAGCAGGGCGCGACGCGGGCCTTCGAGCGAGGCGGCTACTCGCCGAAGGACGCTGCGCTGAAGGCGTCCGGTGTCATCGCTCAGGCCTCGGCGGACCCGACCTTTGCAAAGCTGACCGCCAATGCCTTCGACCAGGAAGCGATGCTCCGCAATGACATCACCTCCGCGCAGGTCCAGGTCGGTGCTATGGAAGGGCGGCGCGATTTCGCCGGCAACAAGGTCGCCGGCATCGAGCGCGGAAACGTGGCAACCGAGCAGGCCCATCGGACCGGCACCAACCAGGGACAACGCGACGCCGCCGGCATGCTTGGCCTGTCGGTTCAGGAGACCAGCCGCCGCATCGGCTTTATCAACGCGCTCGCCGGCGAAGCGCGCTCTTCCGCGATCACCCAACTCTCCCGCGCGACTGGCCGCAATGAGGCGCAGGTCGAGGACGCGCTCGAAACCTATAATGCGTCGACGCAACTCGGTACGGCGGATGGGGCCACCGCGGAAGCAGGACGCGAGGGAACGAGTGTCTACGGACGGACGCGCGAGACAGCCGGGTTCGATTTTGCCGAGCGCGCGGGCAAGCTCGACGCGCAACGCGAAGTTGGGCGGGACGGTACGAGGAGCGCGGCGCGCATCGGGGAAGAGCGTCGACAGTCGGACAATTTTGGGTTTGCGGAGGGCGCGGAGGCGGCAGGCGTCTCGACGCGCGAAGCTGCGCGGCTCGATAGCTTCATCCGCACGCTTGCCGGGACGGCCGGCAATCAGGTCGATATGGCTGACGGCGGCGCCGGTGGGATCGCGGATCGCGCGCGTAATGAGCGTACGTCTCGAATCGTCGACAATCAGCGCCTGACGCGAATGCAGGGGCTGCTGCGCGCCAATGGCATCACGATGACGAAGAAGCAGCTAGCGATGAGCCAGAATGGCGACCTTGCCATGAACGTAACGCCAGAGGTCGCTGGTCAACTGCGCCGCGCCGGGCTGATCAATGACAGCCAATATGGTGCAATTGCCGGTGGCGGTTCGGCGCGGTTCAGTTTCGCCGATAATGACCTCTTGGTGTCGAGCAGCACGGGTTTCACTAGATCGGCGCGTAGCGACACCAGCACACGCTTCGAAGCCGGCAAGCAGGCCGGCCCTGACACGATCGAGCATTTCCTCGGTGGCGGTGCCGAAGGAAAGGCCGCCATGGCCCATTGGCTCAAGGGCGGGTTCGAGATGGACCGCCAGGGGAATTGGCGGCTGAAACCGCAGGTCGCCGACACGCTCGAACGGGATGTTCAAGCAATTATGGCTCAAACCGGATGGTCGCGGAATATCACTCGTCGCGCGGAGGACAGCACCACTATGGGAACCGATGTCGGTCTTTCGGTTTCAGCAAGCGCGCAGCGCGGGTCCTCCAAGGGTGGCGGAAAAGGGAGCTCGGCATCTCTTTCCGGCGGCGCGGGCGGTTCGTTAGGTTTCGCAGGCAGCGACCGCGGAACAACTTCAGAGAATGCCGACGCTACACTAGACATAGTGAATTATGACGTGAGAGGAGCCGTAGCTTCCGCAGAACGCGCGGCATCTCGCTCGCCCAATCCGGAGCAAGCTTTTACACGAGTTCTCTCCGATCAGTTGCTTGGCGACCGTGGATTGCGGAACCGGTACCTCGAGAACGCTGATTCCGCGCGTGGGACAGCCGATATTACCGGACCCCTTACCTCGATCGAGCAATCGTCAGTCCTAGGCAGCGGCAGATTTTCGGATGATCTCGCTAACGGCCCGTTTGATGGTGATCCAAAATTCAAGGAGCGGCGGGATAAATGAAACTATTTCATATCATCTAGGGAACCCCTGAGCAAGTAGGCCTTGCAGAGGCAATGATGGAATGATTCTCTTCGCAAAAGGAGGGCCGCATGAAGCAGGGTCGTTTTTCAGGGATTGGGATTTCACGGCCACGCAAACAGACGCGGCTGGCGGTATTTCTGGATCAGATGGCGGCTGTGGTTCCGTGGGAGCGGTTCGAGCAGTTGATCATTGCGCATTACCCGGTGGTGGGGCGGGGGCGTCGTCCTTATCCGTTGCGGTCGATGCTGAAGATCCATTTCATGCAGCAATGGTTTGGCCTGTCCGATCCAGCGATGGAAGAAGCGCTGTGGGAGACGCCACTGTTGCGGGAATTTGCAGGGCCTCGACTTCGAGGGCGTACCCGACGAGACGACGATCTTGAAGTTCCGGCATTTGCTTGAGAAGCATGAATTGAGCAAAGCGCTGTTTGACGAGATGACGGCGGTTTTGACCGAGCGCGGTTTGCTGTTGCGCCAGGGCACGATCGTGGATGCGACTTTGATCGCCGCGCCGCCATCGACCAAGAACCGCACGAAGTCGAGCGATCCCGAGATAAAGCAGACCAGGAAGGGCAATCAATGGTATTTCGGCATGAAGGCGCATATCGGCGCAGACGCGGCTTCGGGCTGCGTGCATTCGGCCGAAATGACATCGGCCAATGTGCATGATAGCGTGGCGACCGATGCCTTGCTTTACGGCGAGGAGGAAATTGCCTTTGGCGACAGCGCCTATGCCAGCAATGAGCGTTCGCTCGAAGCCGATCGAACCGAAGCCGACGTCGTCTGGGCCACGCCCTTCAAGCGCAAGAAGGGCCAGGCCCTGACCGATGAACAGCGCCGGATCAACCGGCTGACGTCTTCGTTCCGCTCCAAGGTCGAGCATGTCCGGGTCGTCAAGCGCCAGTTCGGCTACACCAGGACCCGTTATCGCGGACTGTACAAGAACAACCAGCAGATTTTCTGCCAGCTCACCCTGGCCAATATCTACATCATGCGCGAGCAATTGGCCTGAACTGCACGATAATTGCGCCCGCAGAACGGGAAACGGCCCGGAAAACAGCCAAATACCGACGGAAATAGGCCGAAAATCCACAATATTGGCCAAATTCGCGCACCGCAAGGAGAGCGGCGCGGCAAAGCTCACCGTTGACGCCGCACGACGCCCAATTCTCTACCTGCGCAGAGGTTCCCTAGATATCGCCAGTGGTTGGGCGAGCGAGGATCGAGGGGGTCGGCCTTCGGGTCGAGGTATCCACCAACGGAGCGCTTCGGA
>JAFKLV010000280.1 GCA_017304125.1 Sphingomonadales bacterium | reverse complement strand
CTTTTGCAGCGAGAGATTTTTCGTGAGCGGCACCAACGAACGGACGCGGCGCAACGTGCGTGGCAAGATGGCCGCCACCAAGCTGTTGTGCGGCGCCTCGCTCGCGGCGGTGGCGTTCGTGCTGCCATCGGCCGCGCGTGCACAGGGAGTCGACCGCTATTGGGACGCGAACGGCCCTGCGCAGGGAAGCGGCGGGACCGGCAATTGGGACACGAGCAGCGCGCTGTGGAGCGAAGCCAATAGCGACGTGCTCGGTCCGTATCGCGCCTGGGTCAATGATGCGATCAATCCCGACAATGCGATCTTCGGCGCGACCGGTACAGGGGTACCCAATACCGCCGGCACGATCACGCTGACCCAGCCGATCACGGTCCACAATCTTACCTTCCAATCGGTCAACGGCTGGACGCTGAGCGGCGGCACGCTGACGCTCGCCGGTGCGACGCCGACGATCAATATCCTCACCACGACGGTGATCAATTCCGTGCTCGCCGGCACTGCCGGCCTCACCAAGCTGGGTGCCTCGACGCTCACGCTCAACGGCGTCAACACCTTCAGCGGCGGGATCACGCTCGGCGGCGGCGGGCTGGCGGTTGCGAACGATGCCGCACTGGGGGCGCTGAGCAACAATCTCGTAACGACCGCGAATGCCAGCTTCGGCCTCAGTAGCGGCAGCACCAGCCGGTCGGTCACGATCGGCGGTGGGACGACGCTGACGATCAGCAATGCGGGTGCCGGCACCGCGCGGTTGACCGGGAGCGGCAGTGTCAACCTTTCCCCCAATGCGCGGCTGACCAACGATCTCAACGATTATACCGGCACGACGCGTTTCAACGGCGTCAACGGGGGGTCGGCCGCCTCCTATTTCAGCTCGGTCCGCAATCTTGGCGAGGCAAGCGCGCTGGGGGCGCCGACCACGGTTCAGGACGGCACGATCACCTTCGCGGGCGGTTCCCAATATTCCGATTCGATCGTTTATACCGGCACCGGCGATACCTCGAATCGCAACTGGGTGCTGTCGGGCAGCACCGCGCGCGTGTTCCGGCAGCAAGGCACCGGCAAGCTGACGCTGACCGGCGACATTTCGATGACGACCACCGGCTTTTACGCGGATAGGGCCGATTTCGAGTTGCTTGGCGTGCTCAGTGGCACCGGCGGAGCCACTTTCAGCGGGAGCGCGGCTGGCGGCATCCGGCTTGGCGGCGCCAACACCTTTGCCGGCACCGCGTCCATAGTTGGGGGGATCGTCAGGGCGCCCGTGCTGGCGGATGCGGGGGTCGCGAGCGCGCTCGGCGCTGGGTCCGCGGTTGCCCTCGGCAATCTCGCGCAGCTCAGCTACACCGGGACCGGGGACAGCAGCAATCGCACGTGGACTTCCAGCGGCACCACCGCCATCCTTGCCGACGGCAGCGGCGCGCTCACGCTCAGCGGCGGCTTTACCTTTGCCAATGGCACGCTGACGCTCGGCGGAAGCTTCGCCGGAACCAACAGTTTCGCGGGCGTTATCTCCGGCACCGGCAACCTCGTCGGCAGCGGTAACGGCGTCTGGATCCTGGACGGTGCCAATACGCGGACCGGCACGATCACGCTGAACGGCGGCGCGCTGCGTGCGGGCAATGCCGCGGCATTCGGCACGACCACCGGCGTAACGATCAATGCCGGTACGCTCGATCTCAACGGCTTCGATCTGACGGCCCCGACGCTGAACGGGACAGGCGGCACGCTGGCGCTGGGGAGCGCGACGCTGACGCTCAACACCACTCTGGCGACCAACAGCTTCGCCGGCACCATCACCGGGACCGGCGGGCTCACCAAGCTCGGTACGGGAACGCTCACCTTGAGCGGGGCGAGCAGCTATACCGGCGCCACCAATATCCAGGGCGGCACGCTGGCGCTCAAATTTGCCACGGCGAGCGCCAGCAACGTCATCGGCGCCACCTCGACGCTCAACATGTCGGGCGGGGTGCTCGCCATCACCGGCGCCGCGGGCGGGGCCAATAGCCAGACCTTCAATGGCCTCAACATCACCGCCGGCGCCAATACGATCACCGGGGTGGCAGGAACCGGCGGCGCGCTGACGGTCAATTTCGGCGCGATCACCCGCACCGGCGGGATCGTCAATTTCAATCTGCCGACCAGCGGCAATTTCACCACCACCAACACCAGCCTCGGCGGCTGGGCGACCGTCAACGGCACCGATTATGCGAAGGTCGTCGGCGGCAATATCCTGGCCTTCACCGACAGCGATTATGTCGGCAAGGACAATGCCGCGACCTGGCAGGCGGGCGAGTTCATCACCGATCGCGACGGCAATGCGACGAGCTTCTTCGGCACGGTTGCCGGCAGCATCCAGCTCGGCGGATTGCAGTTCACGACCGCGGCACCCGCCACGATCACGATTGCGGGCAACCAGACGCTCGGGGTCGATGGCGCGCTGATCATCGCGCCCTCGGTCGGTGGCAACAACCAGCGGATCACGGGCGGCAATGTGACCGGCCTGTCCGGCGCCGGCGGCGTGCTCGGCGTGCTGCACAACGGCACCGGCACGCTGACGATCGATTCGACGATCATCGATAATGGCGGGTCGACCGGCTTCACCAAGGGCGGGACGGGAACGGTCAGCCTGACCGGCCTCAACAGCTTCACCGGCGGGACGACGCTGAGCAACGGCCGGCTGGTCGTCAACAGCATCGCCAACGGCGGCACGGCGAGCGCGCTCGGCGCATCGGGCGCGGCATCCGCCAACCTCGTGCTCGAAGGTGGGGTGCTGCAATATAGCGGGACCACCGCAACCACCGATCGCGGCTTCACCCTGGTCAATGGCGGCTCCGACATACCGACGATCCAGGTCGATGGCACAGCCAATCTCACCTTCACCGGGCAGATCACCAGCCCGGACGACGAAGGACTGCTCAAGGCGGGGAGCGGCACGCTGTCGCTCGACAATGCGACCAACAATTACATCGGCGTCACCACGGTTTCGGCGGGCACGCTCTCGACCAATGCGCTCGCCGACGGCGGATTTGCCAGCGGCATCGGCGCCTCGTCGAACGCGTCGGCGAACCTCGTCATCCAGAACGGCGCACGGTTCCAGTATACCGGCGCTACGACCGCGATCGACCGCGGGTTCACCGTCGGGGCGGGGGGCGGCCGCGTCGCCGTCGCCGCGGCGGCGACCGAGCTCACGGTCGGCGGCGGCGTGGTCGGCACCGGGGGGCTCACCAAGGACGGGGACGGCACGCTGATCCTGTCGGGCACCAACAGCTACACCGGTGGGACGCGGGTCAGCGCGGGCACATTGCGCGCCGGTTCGACCAGCGCGTTCGGTGCAACGACCAATTTGATGACGATCGACCCCGGCGCGACGCTGGACCTTGCCGGGCTCAACAATCAGGTCGGCGCGCTCGCCGGCACCGGGCGCGTCCTGCTCAGCGGCGCGATCCTGACCACCGGTGGCGCCAACGGGACGTTCAGCGGGACGATGTCCGGGGCGGGCGGCTTTACCCGCGCCGCCGGCGGCACGCAGACGATCACCGGTTGCACCAACGATTATACGGGCGTGACCACCGTTGCAGCCAGTGGTGGCCTGATCGTCGATTGCCTGAGCAACGGCGGGGTGGCGAGCGGCATCGGGGCATCGGGCAACGCCGCGAGCAACCTGGTGTTTGCCGGGGGTACGTTCCGCTACGACGGGGCGACAGTCGTCACCGATCGCGGCTTCACGCTGCAGGCGACGAGCAACGTCAACGTCTACAATGCTGCGACGACGCTCACGTTCACCGGCACGGTGACCGGTGCCGGCGTGCTCCAGAAACAGGGCGACGGCACGCTCGTCCTGAGCGGCAACAACAATTATTCCGGCGGCACGTTGGTCTCCGCCGGCACGTTGCGCGCCGGATCGGCGACGGCGCTGGGAAGCGGCGGCGGTTTCTCGCTTTCCAGCGCCGCGGGGGCGGTGCTCGACCTTAACGGCTTCAACTTCACCGTCACCGCGCTGGCCGGCGGGGGAACGGCCGGCGGCGAGGTGCGGCTTGGCGGCGCAACGCTGACGATCACCAGCGGGGGCGCCTATAATGGGTTGATCACCGGCGCGGGCAATATCGTCAAGGCAGGCGGCGGTGGTACGGAGACGTTTGGCGGGTGCGCCAACAGCTATAGCGGGAGCACCACGATCACCAGTGGCGCGCTGGTGGTGCAATGCCTGTCCAACGGCGGCACCAATAGTTCGATCGGCGCATCGAGCAATGCTGCCAGCAACCTCATCCTCACCAATGCGACACTCACCTATAACGGTAGCGGAGACAGCACGGATCGCCTGCTGACTGCGGGCGGCACCATCACCCAGATCTTCTCATCCGGCACCGGTGCGCTCAATTTCGCCAATACCGGTGCGATCGTCTTTACCGCGGGTACGACCACGCCCACGACGATCTCGCTCGGCGGCACCAACACCGACGACAATAAGTTCGCCCTTCGGATCAACGACAATGGCACGTATCGCACCGCGCTGACCAAGCGCGACGCGGGCACCTGGATCCTCACCAACGCCGCCAATACCTATACCGGCGTCACCAATATCAGCGCCGGGGTACTCGGGGTTGATACGCTTGCCAACGGCGGCGTCGCGAGCAGCATCGGCGCCTCGTCGAACGCCGCGGCGAACCTCATCCTCGGCACCAACAGCACGCTGCGCTACACCGGCGTCGGCAGCAGCACCGATCGCCTGTTCACCCTCGGCGTCGGCACGACGGCGATCGAATCGGTCGGCAGCGGTGCGATCGCGTTCACCAATACGGGCGCGATAACCTATAGCGGCAACGGCCAGCGCGTCGTCTCGCTCGGCGGCACCAATATGGGCGCCAACATCATGGGCGGCGCGATCGGCAACCAGGGAACCTATGTCACCTCGCTCGCCAAGAACGGCACCGGCACCTGGATCCTGACCGGGAACAATACGTTCAGCGGCAGCACGATCATCAACGACGGCAATCTCGTCATCGGCAATGGCGGGACGACCGGCAATGCCGGCACCGGCAACGTCGTTGTCGATCATGTGACCTCGACCCTGTCGTTCAACCGCAGCGACACATTCAGCTTCACCGGTACGATCAGCGGCCCGGGCAGCATCGCGCAGATCGGGGGCGGCACCACGGTGCTGACCGCGATCAACAGCATTGGCGCCGCGTCGGTCAACCGCGGTATGTTGCAGGTGAACGGCGGATTGCAGACCGCAACCCTCGCAATGAACGGCGATGGCGCGCTCTCAGTGAACGGCACGGTAGAGGGCGCGAGCGCTGGCGCTTATACGACGATCACCGGCGATAGCGGGGCGAGCACGATCGCCGTTAGTGCGGGCGGCACGCTGCGCGCCACCGGCGATCTCGGCGCGGGTGCCGACAGCGTTATCGTCGCAGGCCTGATCGATACCGGTAGCGGCACGCTGAGCCTTGGTGCCGGCAACGATATTCTCCAGCTCAACGACGGCGCGGCGATCGCCGGTACGATCGATGGCGGCGCTGGCAGCGATACGATCGTGATCAACAACGCCGCGGCGTTCCTGCTCGATGGCGCGCAGGTCACGGGCTTTGAAGCGCTCGACAAGCAGAATGTCGGGGTCCTGACACTGACCGGCGCGCATAGCTACAGCGCCGGCACGACGGTCGAGGCCGGGACGCTGCAGATCGGCAACGGGGGAACGACCGGCTCGATCACCGGCGACATCCTCAACAACGCCACGCTCAGCTTCAAGCGCGCCGACGCTTATACCTATGCCGGCGCGGTGACGGGTACCGGCTTGCTCAGTCAGACGGGGGGCGGCGTCCTGACGCTGACCGGGGTCAGCAGCTACACCGGCAACACGCTGGTCAGCAGCGGTACGCTCCAGCTTCAGGCGGGGGGACAGATCACCGCGACGACCACGCTGTCGGTTGCCGGCGGCGGCAATGTGATCGTGGACGGGACGGGGTCGAAGCTGGTCGCGACCGGTTCGACCACCGGCACGACGTCGGTCATCGGCACCACCAACACCGGCGCGAGCACCCTGACCGTGCGCAACGGCGGGTCGGCTTCGTTCGGCTCGCTCGGGATCGGCGAGATATCGGGCGCCAATGGCATTCTGACCGTCACCGGTGCCGGATCGCGGGTGACGACCAGCGGCGACGTTTCGATGGGCAAACTCGGCACCGCGACGGTCAATGTCCTCGCCGGTGGCACGATGGTCTCGTCGGGCAACACCACCTTGATCGGCGGCCAGCTTGCGACCAACTCCATCGCGAACGTGACCGTCTCGGGTGCAGGGTCCGAATGGGCGATTACCAATAGTCTCAACGCGCGTCGGGGGACGATCACCGTCGCCAATGGCGGCCGGATCGTCGCAGGCTCGGCGGTGATCGGCTTCAGCAACGGTATCGGGATCAACAATCCCGCGATGAGCGTGACCGTGACGGGCGCCAGTTCACGCTTCGAGACGATCGGCGCGCTCGCCATCACAAATGGGGCGGGCACCGGCTCGCTCACCATCGCCGACGGCGGCGTGGTGTCGGTCGGCGGACGCACGCTGGCAATGGGCACGGGCACCGCCACGCTCAACATCGGTGGGGCAGGGTTGGCGGCGCCTGCCGCCGCCGCGGGCACGCTGGATGCCGATGCGATCACCACCAACGCCGCCAGCACGATCAACTTCAACCACACCAATACGGGCTTGGTCTTCGCGGCGGGGATCGCGGGTGCGGGGCAGATCAACCAACTTGCCGGGGTGACGAACCTCACCGGAAACAGCGCGGGCTTCACCGGGGTCACCAATGTGAGGGGCGGCACCTTGCGGGTCAACGGGACGCTCGGCGGGGTGACGAGCGTCACCAGCGTATCGGGCGGCGCGACGCTCGGCGGCAGCGGCACGATCGGCGGCAATGTCAATATTGCGGACGGCATATTGGCGCCCGGCAACAGCCCCGGCGCACTGACGATCAACGGCAATCTTGCGCTTGCCGCGGCGTCGCAGCTCGCTTTCGAGTTCGGTCGGGCGAACGCACCCGGGCATCCGCTCAACGATGTCGTCAATGTCGGCGGCAATCTCACGCTGGACGGGACGCTCAACGTCTCGGTCCCGACCGGCGGCAACTTCGATATCGGGCTCTATCGCGTCCTCAACTACGCGGGCGGGCTGACCAATAACGGGCTTCTGATCGGCACGCTGCCCGTGGGGGTCGATCGCGCCAACCTGTTCGTGCAGACCGCGATCGGGGGTCAGGTCAACCTGGTCAATACCGGCGGCGCGACGCTCAACTTCTGGGACGGCGCCACCGGACCCAAGTTCAACAATGCGGTCAACGGCGGCAGCGGCATCTGGCAGAGCAGCGCCGGCAACAACAATTGGACGGATGCCACCGGCGCGGTCAACGCGGGCTTCAGCGACGGCGCGATTGCGATCTTCTCGGCCGCGCCGGGCACCGTGACGGTCGACAACGGCAGCGGCGCGGTACGCGTCGGCGGGATTCAGTTCGCCAGCGACGGCTATGTGATTGCCGGTGACACCGTGACTCTCACCAGCCCGCAAACGGTGATCCGCGTCGGTGACGGCAGTGCCGCAGGGGCGGGCTATACCGCGACGATCGACGCGGCGCTGGCCGGTGCAGGCGTGCAACTCGTCAAGAGTGACGCCGGCACGCTGCTGCTTACCGGGACCAACAGCTACAGCGGCGGCACGCTGGTCGCCGGCGGTACGCTCGGCATCGCGGGCGATGCCAGCCTCGGCGACGTCGCGGGCGGGTTGACGCTCGACGGCGGGATGTTGGAAACCGCCACCAACATCACGACCAATCGCGTGGTGACGCTGGCCGGCAACGGCACCTTCCTCACCGATGGCGCCAGCGTATTGACGCTCGCCGGGCCGATGTCCGGCGCCGGGGCGTTGTTCAAGACCGGGACCGGGACGCTGATCCTTACCGGCAGCGACGTGCATGGCGGCGGCACGACGATCAACGCTGGTACGCTGCAGGTCGGCGACGGCGGCACGGCCGGTTCGATTGCCGGAAGCATCGCCAACAATGCCGCGCTCGTTTTTAATCGCGCGGACAATGTGCAGATCGACGGGCTGATCTCCGGCGCGGGGACGGTCACCCAGCAGGGCGGCGGCGTCCTGACATTCACTGCCAGTAACACCAATAGCGGGCTCACCACGATCGCCGCGGGCACGTTGCGGCTCGGCAATGCCGGTGCCACCGGCAGCGTGGGCGGCGATATCGCAAACAATGGTCGGCTCATCTTCGATCGCAGCAACCAGCTCGATTTCGCCGGGTTGATCTCAGGCACCGGCACCGTCGAGCAATTCGGCTCGGGTACGACCGTCCTCACCGGCGCCAACAATTATGCCGGCCCTACGCTGGTCAATGGCGGCACGCTGCTGATCAACGGCGACCAGCGCGGCGCGACCGGCCTCGCTACGGTATCCGCCGGCGCGACGCTGGGCGGTAGCGGGGTCATCGGTGGCAATGTGATCGTTGCCGACGGTGCGACCCTTGCGCCCGGCGATGCCAGCGGCCCCGGCACGCTGACGATCAACGGCAGCCTCTCGCTCGGCAACGCTGCACACCTCGCCTATGATTTCGGCCAGTCGAACGTCGTCGGCGGCCCGCTCAACGATCTCACCAGGGTTGTCGGCGATCTTACGCTTGGCGGCACGATTGACGTCACCGTCTCGCCGGGCGGCAGCTTCGATATCGGCGTCTATCGCGTGATCAGCTACGGCGGGACGCTCACCGACAATGGGTTGGTGGTCGGTGTGGCGCCAGCCGGCGCAATCCCCGGCGTACAGACTTCGGTCGCGGGCCAGGTCAATCTGGTCAATTCGGCCGGCGCGACGCTGGCATTCTGGGACGGCGGGGCGCCGGGCAACAGGTTCGACGGGCAGGTCAACGGCGGCGACGGCCTGTGGCAGAGCAACGGCGGCAACGCCAATTGGGCGGACACCTCCGGACATTTCAACGGTCCGTTCAACGACGGATCGTTCGCGATCTTCTCGGCCGCGCCGGGGGTGGTGCAGGTCGACAATAGCCTCGGGGCGGTCGCGGCCGCCGGCATGCAGTTCGCGAGCGATGGCTATGTGATCACCGGTCAGGATCTTGCGCTGGTCGGCCCGCAGTCGATCATCCGCGTCGGCGACGGAACGGCCGACGGCCGCGGTTATACCGCGACGGTTGCCGCGGCGCTGACGGGCAACACCCAGCTTGTGAAGACCGATCTCGGGACGCTCGTGCTCTCGGGGGTCAACAGCTACACCGGCGGCACCCGGATCAATAGCGGCACGCTCAGCATCTCGAGCGACGCCAATCTCGGCGACGCCGCAGGGGCGCTGAGCTTCGACGGCGGCACGCTCCACAGTACCGCGAGCATCACCTCGGGCCGCAATATCGATATGATCGGCGGGGGGACGATCGTTACCGATGCCGGCACCAGCCTGATATTCATCGGTACGGTCACCGGCTCGGGCGATCTCGTCAAGGACGGTGCGGGCGTTCTCGCGCTCAACGACACGTCGAGCCACACCGGCACGACGCGCGTCCGCGCGGGTAGTCTGTTCGTTAACGGCGATCTCTCCGCCGCCACCGGCCTGGTCCACGTCGCCGCGGGCGCGATGCTGGGCGGCAGCGGGATCATTGGCGGCGACGTGCTGATCGCCGCTGGCGCGACGCTGGCGCCGGGCAACAGCCCGGGGACGCTGACGATCAATGGCGGTTTGACGCTCAATGCGGGTTCGGTGCTGAATTTCGAGTTCGGCCAGGCCAATGTTGCGGGCGGCGCGCTCAACGATCTCGTCAATGTCGGCGGCGATCTCACGCTCGACGGAACGCTTAACGTTGCGGTTTCCGCGGGGGGTAGCTTCGGCCCCGGCGTCTATCGCGTGTTCAACTACGGCGGGGCGCTTACCAACAATGGCCTCACCCTCGGCACGACACCCGGCGGC
This sequence comes from Sphingomonadales bacterium, assembly GCA_017304125.1. Taxonomy (GTDB): domain Bacteria; phylum Pseudomonadota; class Alphaproteobacteria; order Sphingomonadales; family Sphingomonadaceae; genus Sphingomonas. The sequence continues at coordinate 1,819 of JAFKLV010000280.1, read as the reverse complement.
AGCGTCCTGGCGGTGCAGACCGCGATCGCCGGGCAGGTCAATCTGGTCAACACCGCCGGACTGACGCTGAGTTTCTGGGACGGCAATGCCGGCCCCAAGAACAACGGGCTCGTCGACGGTGGAGACGGCGTGTGGCGCCTCGGCGGCGGTTCCGACAATTGGACCGATATGGGCGGCGGAGTGAACGCCGATTACATGCAGAACAGCTTTGCGATCTTCGCCGGCGCGCCGGGCGTCGTGACGATCGACAATAGCGGCGGCGGCGTCCACGCCACGGGGCTGCAGTTCGCGAGCGACGGCTATACGATCACCGGCGATGCGCTGACGCTCACGGGCGCGCAGGCGATCATCCAGGTCGGCGACGGCAGCGCGGCAAGCGCAGGCTATACCGCGACAATCGATGCGCCACTCACCGGGCTTGCGGGGCTGGTCAAGACCGATGCGGGGACGCTCGTACTGGCCGGCACCAACAGCTACATTGGTGGCACTGCGGTCAACGGCGGGACGCTTCGCATCGCGGCCGATGCCAATCTGGGCGATGTCGCGGGCGGATTGAGTTTCGACGGCGGTACGCTCAATACGACGGCGACATTCGCCTCGAGCCGCGCGGTGAACCTCCCGGGCGCGGGCATCTTCCTGACCGATGCCGGTACGACCCTTACGCTCGACGGGTTGGTCTCTGGCGCGGGCGCGCTGACCAAAAGCGGGGCGGGTTTGCTCATCGTCACCGCCGACAACACTTATGCTGGTGCGACCAATATTGTGGCGGGTGCGCTGCAACTTGGCAGCGGCGGCACGAGCGGGTCGCTGACGGGGAATGTCGTCAATAACAGCGCGCTGATCTTCGATCGCGCCGACAATTTCGCGCTCGCCGGGGTTATTTCGGGGACGGGCACGGTCGATCAGGCGGGGGCAGGCACGACGATCCTGGCCGCGGACAATATCTATACGGGTGGCACGACGATTGGTGCAGGCCGGCTTCAGCTCGGCAACGGCGGCACGACCGGCGGCATCGTCGGTGATGTCGTCGACAATGGCGTGCTGGCGTTCAACCGCGTCAACCAGATCATCTTCGCAGGTGCCGTTTCGGGCAGCGGCGGCCTCGACCAGATCGGGACGGGTACCACCATCCTGACCGGGGCCAACAGCTATACCGGCGCGACCAACGTGATCGGTGGCACGCTGCTGATCAACGGTGATCAATCGGCGGCGACCGGGCTCACCAGCGTCGGGCTTGGCGCGACGCTAGGGGGGAGCGGGATCATTGGCGGCAATGTCGCGCTGGCCAACGGCGCGACCCTTATGCCCGGCGCGAGCGGCGCGGGCGTGCTCACGATCAACGGCAATCTCTCGCTCGCCGCCGGATCGTCGATGAATTTCGATTTCGGTGCGCCCAATGCGGTCGGCGATCCGGTCAACGATCTGGTCAATGTTGCGGGCGATCTCAGCCTTGGTGGCACGATCAACGTCGCGGTAACGCCGGGCGGCGCGTTCGGCATCGGGCTCTATCGCATCATCAATTACGCCGGCGCGCTGACCGACAACGGCCTCGCGATCGGCACGATGCCAGTGGGCGCCGACGTATTCGTGCAGACCGCGGTGGCGGGGCAGGTCAATCTGATCAACACTGGCGGCGCGCTGCTCAATTTCTGGGACGGCGATGCGGCCGGCGACGCCTTCAACGGCGCGATCGACGGCGGCAACGGCAGCTGGCTGGCCAGCACCGGCACGGCCTGGGCCGACGCCACCGGCGCGGTCAATGCGAGTTATGCCAATGGCGCGTTCGCGATCTTCACCGGGGCGAGCGGCGTCGTCACGA
>JAFKLV010000229.1 GCA_017304125.1 Sphingomonadales bacterium | reverse complement strand
AACACGCCGTCACCCCGGCCTTGAGCCGGGGTCCATTGTGCCGCGGGCGCGTCGGCTGGAACCGCTTGCTCCACTCCTGCCTCCCGATGGACCCCGGCTCAAGGCCGGGGTGACGGCGGTGAGGATTAGGGCGTCGGGCCCCACCCCAGCCCGAGCGCCTTCTGGATCGCGACATAATCGGCGGTCATCGCGGCGGTGCTCTGGCTCAGCGATTGCTGCGCCGAGGTGCGCTGGCGTTCGGCGTCGAGCACGTCGATCATCGTCGCGGTGCCGGCGTCGAAGCGCTGGCGCATCAGCTTCGCGCTGCGCTCCGCCGTCGCGAGCGAGCGCGCCGCATTGGCCACCGTCTGCCGCCGCGCGGCATAGCGCGACAGTGAATCCTCGGCATCCTTGAGCGCGTTGAGCACCGCGCCGCGATATTGCGCCGCGGCCTCGTCGCGCGCGCCTTCGGCTTGCCCGACGCGTGCGGCGTTGCGCCCGAAATCGAGGAAGTTCCACGACAGCTGCGGCGCGGCCAGGGCCGAGATCTTGTCGAGATCGAACATGTCGCCCGGCTTGCTGCCGCCGATCCCGATCAGCCCCATGAAGCTGATGCGCGGGAATTTGGCGGCTTCGGCCTCGCCGATCTTGGCGGTCGCGGCGGCGAGCTGGCGTTCGGCGGCGCGGATATCGGGGCGGCGCTGGAGCAAGGCGGCGGGATCGCCGACCGCAACCTCGGCCGGCGGCAGCGGCACCGCGCGCGCCGGCGCAAGCAGCGCGTCGAGCGCCCCCGGCGCCTCGCCCGCCAGCGTCGCCAGCGCGTTGAAATAAGCGTCGCGCTCGGCGTTGAGCGGCAGGATCGCGGCGTCGCTCTGCTCGACCAGCCCACGCAGCCGCTCGACATCGAGCGCGGAGGCGGTGCCCGCGCCGTAACGCTGCTCGGTCAGCCGCAGCAAGTCGCGCTGCTGCGCGGCGGCCTCCTGCGCCAGCAATATGCGCTGCTGGCGATCGCGCAGATTGACGTAATTCTGCGGCACCTCGGCGGTCAGGCTGACCTGCGCATCGGCGACTTTGGCCTCGGCCGCGCCGATCGATGCGCGCGCCGCCTCTACCTTGCGGCGCTGCCCGCCGAACAGATCGACC
>JAFKLV010000228.1 GCA_017304125.1 Sphingomonadales bacterium | reverse complement strand
GCGCTGATCGCGTGACCCAGCGCCAGTTCCACCCCGCCGCGCGCGCCTTCGTCGAGCAACATGTCGACGATCTGGCGCGCGGAGCCGTCGCAGAACAATTGGCCGAGCGTCTTCTCGTGCCAGGCGATGCGATGCTGCGCGACGAGATCGAGGAAGTCGGTTGGCGTATAGCGCGCCAGTGCCGATCGCGCGAAATGCGGGTTGGCGGAAAGAAAGCGATCGGGCGCGGTGCCGATATTGGTGAAATTGCAGAGCCCGCCGCCCGAGATCAGGATCTTCTTGCCCGCGCGGTCGGCATGGTCGATCAGCAGCACGCGCTTGCCGCGCTGCCCCGCGACTGCGGCGCACATCAGCCCGGCCGCGCCGGCACCGAGCACGATCGCGTCATAACCTTTGGCCGACACGACTCAGTGCAATTTGGCGATCGACAGGCCGTCGAACTTGGCGCGTTCCTTGACCGATTCCTCGCTGCGGGTGAGCGCCTTGGCGATCGCTTTCAGCGCCATTCCCTTCTTGGCGAGGGTATGGAGCTTCTGGATCTCGTCGGGGCGCCACGGCTGGCGGTGTCGTTCAAAGCGTTCGGCCATGCGGCTTCTTAGCGATTTCGGACGCGGAGGGCCATGTCGTTTGACTCCCCGCCGCGCTAGCTTCCTTGAACTTGTACAGAATATGGTACATATTCTCGTCGAGGAGATTTGGCGTGGACGTAATCAGCTATTCCGACACCCGTGCGCATCTCAAGGAGGTGATGGATCGCGTCGTTGCCGATCGCGCGCCGATCGTCATTTCACGACAGAAAGCCGAATCGGTCGTGATGATCTCGCTGGCGGACTGGAACGCGATGGAGGAAACGCTGCATCTCCTTTCGTCGGAAGAGCATGTGCGCCGCCTCAAAGCCGGGATTAGCCAGTTGGAGGGCGGCAAAGGAGCGACGCGCGATTTACTTCAGCCGTGAAGCTGGTTTTCGCGGATACCGCCTGGGAGGACTATCTCCATTGGCAGGCGACGGCGCCGAACGTGCTTCAGCGGGTCAACGATCTGATCAAGGAATGCCAGCGCTCGCCGTTCAAGGGGACCGGCAAGCCAGAGCCCTTGAGAGGCGATCTAGAAGGATGGTGGTCGC
>JAFKLV010000227.1 GCA_017304125.1 Sphingomonadales bacterium | reverse complement strand
AAATATCAGCGCGCCGATATCGATGCGCGCGCGCATGCCGCGAAGATTCCGGGATCGGTCGATTTCACGATCGGCCGTGCGATCGCCACCGCCAGCATCGTGCTCTACGATCAGCCGAAGATCGTCGCCGACGTCCAGATCGGCGATATGCGCTACGGCCCGACGGTGATCGAAAGCGCGCGCGCCAAGATCGATTACGCCGCTGGCCGTGGTACGGCGCAGGCCCTGCTCACCGGATCGAACGGCGTGCCGTTCCGCGTCGCCGCCAATGCGCGGCTCGCGCGCGGGGACTGGCTCGTCGCGCTGAGCGGCAATGCCAATGGCGTCGGCTTCAAGACCGGCAGCCCCGCGCGCATCACGTCGCAGCACGGTCGCTATGAGCTGGCGCCGACGCTGATCACCTTCGACAAGGGCCGCGCGCGGATTTCCGGCAGCTATGGCGACAAGCTCGTCGCGCATCTCGGGCTGGAGAGCCTCGACCTGTCGATCGTCGATGCCTTCGTTCCCAATGTCGGGATCGGCGGGCAGGCGACCGGCAGCGTCGACATTACCCAGGCCGGATCGAATGCGGTGCCCGATGTCGACGCGCGGCTGTCGATCGCCGGCTTCACCCGGTCCAGCCTCGTCACGGTGTCGGAGCCGGTCGATGTCGAACTGATCGGCCGCTTGTCGGGCGCCGGCGGCGAGGCGCGGGCGCCCGTCAAGCGCGGGCCGACGACGGTCGGGCGGATGGTCGCGACCTTGCGCCCGATCCCGGCGGGCGACGCGCCGTGGATGGAGCGGCTGATGCAGGCGCCGCTGGGTGGCGGCATCCGCTACAATGGCACGGCCGCGGTGCTGTTCAGCTTCGGTGGGCTCGCCAACCAGCAATTGACCGGGGCGATCGCGATCGCCGCCGATTTCGGCGGGCGGCTCGCCGCACCGCAGCTCAACGGCATCGTCCGCGCCGACAACCTCACCTATGATAACGAGACCTACGGCACCCGGCTGACGCAGATGCAGATCCGCGGGCGCTTCACCGCCGATCGGCTGCAGCTCGATTCGCTGCAGGCACGCGCCGGCGACGGGACGGTGCAGGCCAAGGGCTTCGTCAGCCTGTCGGCCGAGCAACGTTACCCGATGAAC
>JAFKLV010000226.1 GCA_017304125.1 Sphingomonadales bacterium | reverse complement strand
TCAGCCGCGCGGATGTGCATGGCGTCGTCACTTTCTATCACGATTTCCGCCGCACGCCGGCGGGGACGCATGTCGTCCGGCTGTGCCGCGCGGAAAGCTGCCAGGCGCGCGGCGCGGTGACGATCGAGCAGATCGCGACCCGCCGGCTCGGCGTGGCGATGGGCGCGACCAGCGCGGACGGGCGGGTGACGATCGAGCCGGTCTATTGCCTCGGCCTGTGCGCCACCGGCCCCAATGCATTGGTCGACGGCCGCCCGGTCTCGCGGCTCGATGCCGCCAAGATCGAGCGGATCGCCGCGGCGGTGCTGGCATGACCCGCGCTTACGTCAGCGGCGATATGGCCTCGGTCGCGCTCGGCGCGGACGAAGTAGCGGCGGCGCTCGCCGCACGCGGGGCGGAGGTGATCCGCACCGGCAGCCGCGGATTGTTCCGCATCGAGCCGCTGGTCGAGATCGACACTGCCGAGGGCCGCATCGCCTATGGCCCGGTCGCGCCGGGCGAGATCGACGCCTTGCTCGACGGCACCCACGCCAATCGCATCGGGCGGATCGAGGATCATCCCTTCTTCGCGCGCCAGCAGCGGTTCACCTTCGCGCGCTGCGGGGTGATCGATCCCGTGAGCCTCGACGATTATGCCGCGCACGGCGGCTGGCAGGCGCTCGACAAGGCGCGCGCGCTTTCCCCGCAAGCGGTGGTCGACGAGGTCAAGGCAAGCGGGCTGCGCGGGCGTGGCGGCGCGGGTTTCCCCACGGGAATCAAATGGCAGACGGTGCTCGACACCAAGGCGCCCGAGAAATTCATCGTGTGCAACGCCGATGAGGGCGACAGCGGCACCTTCGCCGATCGCATGCTGATGGAGGGCGATCCCTTCTGCCTGATCGAAGGCATGGCGATCGCCGCGCACGCGGTCGGCGCCGGGCGCGGCTATATCTACATCCGCTCCGAATATCCCTTCGCGATCCGCGTGATGCAGGCGGCGATCGCGCGCGCAGCGGCACGCATCGCGCCGTTCGCGCTCGAGGTGCGGGTCGGTGCGGGCGCTTATGTCTGCGGCGAGGAAACCGCCTTGCTCGATTCGATCGAGGGCAAGCGCGGGCAGGTCCGCGCCAAGCCCCCGCTCCCCGCGA
>JAFKLV010000279.1 GCA_017304125.1 Sphingomonadales bacterium | reverse complement strand
GGTTGCGCTGGTATTTATCGATGATCACGAAGCCGCGTGGATTGGTCAACCCCTCGATGCCGGTAACGGCGGGCACGCCCCGAAAAGCCGGCAGGAGCATAGAGAAAGCAAAAGGTAGCTCATGGGTCGCTTTGATGGAGCCGTCGTCGTTGACCTCCTCGACGAAAAGCTTGTCGGGGTCGGCCTTCGTCGTGCGCGCATTCGTGATCCACTTGATGTGGCGCTCGCGCATGGCGCTTTCCATCAACCCCTTCGTGTCGCCGACGCCGTCGAGCCCGAGATGGCCGATATAGGGTTCGGGCGTGACAAATGTCATCGGCACCTGGTCGCGCATGCGGGCGTTGCGAAGCGCGGCGTCGAGGAGCTTCGAGAGCCAGTCGCCAGGCAGGATCACGTCGTCGTCCAGGAAGGCCGCGAAACGGCATGCACGCACCTCGGGCAGCGAGAGGAGCCAGTTGCGCGCTCCCGGAGCCCCCACGTTCACCGGCAACAAGGCGTTGATGCTGGAAGAGCCGCTGATCTTCGAGATCGGCGACAATCACACCACCGGCGTCGAAGTCGCCCCCCCGGGCACCGCGACGAGCCGGCTCGGCGGGCTCGCGCGCACCGCGTCGATCGATCTGCCGGGCCTGAGCGAGCCGGAGACCGTGCGGCATTATACCCGCCTCAGCCGGCAGAATTATGCGATCGACCTCGGGCTGTTCCCGCTCGGCTCGTGCACGATGAAGCATAATCCGCGGCTCAACGAGAAGATGGCGCGGCTGCCCGGCTTCGCCGATCTCCACCCGCTCCAGCCGATCGACACGGTGCAGGGCGCGCTGGAGGTGATCCAGCAGCTGGCGCATTGGCTGGTGACGCTGACCGGTATGCATTCGGTGGCGATGAGCCCCAAGGCCGGCGCGCACGGCGAATTGTGCGGCATCCTCGCGATCAAGGCGGCGCTGGAGAAGCGCGGCGAGGGGCATCGCAAGGTGATCCTCGTTCCCGAAAGCGCGCACGGCACCAATCCTGCCACCGCCGCCTTCGCCGGCTTTTCGGTGGAGGATATCCCCGCCACCGCCGACGGCCGCGTCGATACCGCGGCGCTCAAGGCGCGGCTCGGGCCGGATATCGCCGGGGTGATGATCACCAACCCCAATACCTGCGGGCTGTTCGAGCGCGATCTCAAGACGATCTCTGAGGCGGTCCACGCCGCTGGCGGTTACGTCTATTGCGACGGCGCGAACTTCAACGCGATCGTCGGCCGGGTGCGGCCGGGCGATCTCGGGGTCGATGCGATGCACATCAACCTGCACAAGACCTTCTCGACCCCGCACGGCGGCGGCGGGCCGGGCTCGGGGCCGGTGGTGTTCTCGGAGCGACTGACCCCGTTCGCCCCACTGCCGTTCGTCGAGAAGCGCGGCGATCATTTCGCGCTGATCGAGGAAGAAACCGCGCAGGATCATCATGCCGACAGCTTCGGCCGGATGACCGCGTTCCACGGCCAGATGGGCATGTTCACCCGCGCGCTGACCTATATCCTCAGCCACGGCGCGGACGGGCTCAAGCAGGTCGCCGAGGATGCGGTGCTCAACGCCAATTACGTGCTGCGCAGCCTGAGCGACGTGCTCGATGCGCCGTTCGCGGCGGCGGGGCCGTGCATGCATGAGGCGATCTTCTCGGATAAGGGCTTCGCCGAGGGCTTCTCGACGATCGACGTCGCCAAGGCGCTGATCGACGAGGGTTTCCACCCGATGACGATGTATTTCCCGCTCGTCGTCCACGGCGCGATGCTGGTCGAGCCAACCGAGACCGAGAGCAAGGCGACGCTCGATCAGTTCATCGGTGCGCTGCGCTCGGTGGCCGAACGCGCCCGCGCCGGCGACGAAAGCCTGCGCACCGCGCCGCATTTCGCGCCGCGCAGCCGGCTCGACGAAACCCTCGCCGCGCGCAAGCCGGTGCTGGTGTGGAAGGCGCCGGAAACCACCGCGGCGGCTGCCGAGTAACCTATATCGTCATGCCGGACTTGATCCGGCATCCAGAGCCAAGAGCGGCATCGCGTGTGGCCCGGGATGCCGGGTCAAGCCCGGCATGACGGACTTAGGCGGACGCCGATCCGCACTGGCGCCCGCCCGCCGTTCATGCCAACCCGCCTTTCGAAAAACGAGAGAGGAGCGGGCCATGGCGATCAAGACGCGCATCACCGAGCTGTTGGGGATCGAAAAGCCGATCATCCAGGCGGCGATGGGCTGGATCGCGCGCGCGCCATTGTCCTCCGCCGTGTCCAATGCCGGCGGGATGGGGATCATCGAGACCTCGTCGGGTGAACTCGATGCGGTGCGCGGCGAAATCCTCAAGATGCGCACGCTCACCGACAAGCCGTTCGGGGTGAATGTCGCGCAGGCGTTCGTCCGCGATCCCGACATCATCCGCTTCGTGATCGATCAGGGGGTGAAGTTCGTCACCACCTCGGCCGGCGATCCGATGAAATATACCGCGATGCTCAAGCAGGCGGGGCTGACGGTGTTCCATGTCGTGCCCAATCTGGCCGGGGCGTTGCGCGCGGTCGAGGCGGGGGTGGACGGGCTGATCGTCGAGGGCGGCGAGGGCGGCGGGTTCAAGAATCCCAAGGACGTGTCGACGATGGTGCTGGTGCCGCAGGTGGTCGAGGCGGTCGACGTGCCGGTCGTCGCCGCCGGCGGGATCATGGACGGGCGGACGATGGCGGCGGCGTTCGCGCTCGGCGCGGAGGGCGTGCTGATGGGGACGCGCATCCTCTCCTCGGCCGAAAGCCCGGTGCACGACAATTGGAAGCGCGCGATCATCGATGCGGATGCGACCGATACCATGTTCCTCAACCGCAAGGGGCCGGGGCCGGCGCTCCGCGCATTGCGCACCGCGCGCACCACGCGGCTGGCGACGGAGGGCTCGCCCAATATCTTCGGCGAATTCGCGGATACCCAGCGGGTCTATTTCGGGGGTGATCTGGAGGCCGGGATCGCGCTCACCGGGCAGGTTGCCGGGCGGATTTGCGAGGTGAAGCCGGTGGCGCAGATCTTCGACGAGACGATGCAGGAATATGCCGCGGTGACCGCAGGGCTGCCGCGGGCGTGACGGGCGCGCGGCCGATCCCGCACACGATCGGCGTCGCGTTCGGCGCCTTTTGGGGGATGATCGGCGCACACGCCTTGCCCGATCCGGTGCGGACGATCGCCAGCATCGCGGTGGGGCTGGCCGCCTGTGGCCTGATCGCGCGGCTGTGGCTCGGTGCGCCGCTTGCGGGTGGTGGCAATGCGCTGTTCCGTCACAAGGCCTATCTGCTCGCGGTCGCGTTTGAGGTGGCGGCGATCCTGGCCGCCTCCGCGTTGCTGCCGCGTTTCGGGTTGGGCGCTTATTTCCCGTGCGTGGTCGGCGCGATCGTCGGGCTGCACTTCATCGCGCTGTGGCACGCGAGCGGCGCGAGGCGCTTCCTCGCGATCGCGCTGGCGATGTGTGTCGTGTCGCTCGGCGCGATGCTGCTCCCCGCGGCGTCGCGCGATATCCTGCTTGGCTTCGGCAATGCGCTGGTGCTGTGGATCGGCGCCGGGCTCGCGTGATCAGTCCCACCCCGCCAGTTCGGCCAGCCACGCGTTTGCGGTGCCGTCGCTCGGCGCGCGCCAGTCGCCGCGCGGGCTGAGCGCACCGCCCGCCGATACCTTCGGCCCATTGGGTAGCGCCGAACGCTTGAACTGGCTGGTGCGGAAGAAGCGCTGGAGGAATTTCTCCAGCCAGCCCCTGATCGTATCGAGATCATAAGCGACGCGCGCCGCTTCCGGGATGCCGTCGGGCCAGCGCCCCGCTGCGGCGTCGCGCCACGCATGCCACGCAAGGAACAGGATCTTCGACGGCGCGAGCCCGAAGCGGATCACATGATGCGCGAAGAAATCGTTGAGCGCATAGGGCCCGATCCGCGCCTCGGTGCTCTGGATCGCGCCGTCGGCGCCGGCGGGGACGAGTTCGGGGCTGATCTCGGTCGCGAGGATCGCGTCGAGCACCGTGTCGGTCTCGCGATCATATTGGTCGGTCGCGATGCACCAGCGGATCAGGAACTGGATCAGCGTCTTGGGCACGCCGGCATTGACGCCGTAATGGCTCATCTGATCGCCGACGCCATAGGTGCACCAGCCGAGCGCCAGTTCGGACAGATCGCCGGTGCCGACGACGATCCCGTCGCGCTGGTTGGCGAGGCGGAACAGATAATCGGTGCGCAGCCCGGCCTGCACATTCTCGAACGTCACGTCATAGGCAGGTTCGCCATTGGCGAACGGATGGCCGATATCCTCCAGCATCCGCGTCGCGGCAGGGCGGATGTCGATTTCCTCCGCGGTGACGCCCAGCGCCTGCATCAGCTTCCACGCATTCGCCCTGGTGCCGTCGCTGGTCGCGAAGCCGGGCATGGTGATGCCGAGGATATCGGTGCGCGGCCGCCCCAGCCGGTCGAGCGCCTTGGCCGCGACGATCAGCGCATGGGTCGAATCGAGCCCGCCCGACACGCCGATCACCAGCCGCTTGACGCCGGTCGCCTCAAGCCGCTTGGCGAGCCCCTCGACCTGGATATTGAAGGCCTCGTAGCAATCCGCGTCGCACTTTCCGGGATCGTTGGGCACGAACGGGAAACGCCGCAGCGGCCGGCGCAGCCCGACATCGGCGAAATCGGGCGCATGCGCGAAATCGACGCGGCGGAAGCGCGTCTCCGGGTGGCCGGCGAAAGCGGCGGCATCGTTGAACGTGCCGAAGCGGGTGCGCTCCTGCGCCAGCCGTTCGCAATCGACATCGGCGATGCACAATTCGGGCTCGCGCGCGAAGCGGGTCGATTCGGCGAGCAGGTCGCCCAGTTCGTGGATCGTGCCTTGCCCGTCCCACGCCAGATCGGTGGTGCTCTCGCCCGGCCCGGCGGCGGCATAGACATAGGCGCTCACGGTGCGCGCCGATTGCGCGGCGGACAGCATCGCGCGCTCGCGCGCCTTGCCGATCGTCACGTTCGAGGCGGACAGGTTGCAGCACACCAACGCCCCGGCCAGCGCGCCGAAGGTCGAGGGCGGCACGGGCGCCCAATAATCCTCGCAGATTTCGGCGTGGAAGGAGAAATGCGGCAGATCGCTGGCGGCGAAGATCAGATCGGTGCCGAACGGCACGTCGGCATCGCCGAGCCGGATCGTCAGCCCGGCCAGTCCGTTGCCGCTCGCGAACCAGCGCTTCTCATAATATTCGCGGTAATTGGGGAAATAGCTCTTGGGCACCGCGCCGAGGATGCGCCCACGCGCGATCGCCACCGCGCAATTGTAGAGCCGCCCGTTGCGCGCCAGCGCCGCGCCGACCAGCAGCACCGGCGACAGGTCGCGCGTCGCCGCGGCCACCGCCGCCAGCGCGTCGAGCGTCGCTTTCTGCTGCGCCGATTGCAGGTGCAGATCGTCGATCGCGTAGGAGGTGAGGTTGAGCTCGGGAAAGACGACGAGATCGACCGCCTCGTCATGCGCACGGCGCGCGAGCGCGATCGTCGCGTCGGCATTGGCGGCGGCATCCCCGACCGAGGCGCGCGGCGTCGCGGCGGCGACGCGGAGCAGGCGATGGGCGTGGATCGATTGGAACGCTGGCTTCATCGCGTGGATACGTAGTGAGCTTTGTGCGTCAGCGCTATCGTTCCCGCTTTCCGCGGCGAGATGAACGGGATAGTGGTTTGCTGCGATGAACGGAATGGCCGCGGATCCGCGCTGGGTGGCGCGTCAGCTCGCCGGGGGCGGTGCGCTGGCTGAGATGATGCTGGCGAAGGACTGGTCGGCCTCGCCGCTCGGCCCGATCGAGCATTGGCCGCGCGCCTTGCTCGGCGCGGTCAGCCTGATGCTGCCGGCGGGGGCGGAGATCGTGTTGTTCTGGGGCGCCGATTACGTCGCGCTCTACAATGACGCTTATGCCGCGACGATCGGCGACCGGCATCCCTCCGCGCTCGGCCGGCCGGGGCGCGAATCCTGGCACGGCTTCTGGGACACGCTGGAACCGATGCTGGGGCATGTCCGCACCACCGGCGAAACCTATCATGCCAAGGATCATCCCTTTTCGGTCGAGCGCGACGGGCGGCGCGAGGAGGTGTATTTCGATATCTCCTATTCGCCGGTGCGGCAGGATGACGGATCGGTCGGCGGGGTGCTGTGCATCGTCTCCGAAACCACCGAGCGGGTGCGCGCCGCGCACGCGGTGGCGGAGGACAAGGCGCGGCTGGCGCAGATGTTCGAGGAAGCGCCGGGGTTCATCGCGGTGCTGCGCGGGCCGGATCATCAGTTCGATCTGATCAACGATGCCGGCCGGGAGCTGATCGGCGATCGCGACGGCGGCGTGGTCGGCCGCCCGGTGCGCGAGGTGCTGCCCGAGCTGATCGAGCAGGGTTATGTCGCCAAGCTCGATCAGGTGCGCGCGACGGCCGAACCCTATCGCGGGATCGGTGCGGCGATCACGCTCCGCCGCCACCACGATGTCGCCCCCGAAACGCGCTACGTCGATTTCGTCCTTCAACCGCTGGTCGATGCGAACGGCGTGGTGGACGGCGTGTTCGTTCAGGGCAGCGACGTCACCGACCGTCATCTGGCGGAAAATGCGCTGGCGCTGAGCCGCGAATCGCTCGAGCTGGCGACCGAGGCGGCGGAAATCGGCATCTGGGATGCCGATCTGACCGGGGAAGCCTCGCGCATCAGCTGGTCCGATCGCGCCAAGGTGATCTTCGGTGCGCCGATCGAGCAAAAGATGGAAATCGACGATTTCTACGCCTTGCTCCACCCCGACGATTTGCTGCGGGTGCGCGCCGGGCTCGACGCCGCGGTCGATCCGGCGCTGCGCGAATTGCTCGATATGGAATTCCGCATCTTTCGCGTCGACAGCGGGGAGATGCGCTGGCTCGCCGCCACCGGACGCGGGATCTTCACCGCCGATCGCTGCATCCGTGCCGCGGGAACGGTGATCGACATCACCCGCCGCAAGCAGGATCGCGAGGCGCTGCGCGAGAGCGAGGCGCGTTTCCGCAACCTGTCGGACAGCCTGCCCGCGCTGATCTGGCAGACCGACGAACTCGGCAATATCGTCTTCGCCAACCGCTTCTTCGAAACCCTGCTCGGCGTGTCGCCGGCCGAGATCATCCGCGACGGCTGGACCCGGCTCTATCTGCCCGAGGACCGCCCGGCGATGGCGAAGCTGCGCACCCGCGTCTTTTCCGAGCGCCAGCCGATCGGTGGCGACCTGAGGCTGATGACGGCGAATGGCGAATCATGCTGGGTCCATGCCGAGGCGCGCGCGCGGATGATCGATGGCGTCTATCGCGGCTTCGTCTGCTGCGCGGTCGATGTCAGCGAGGCGCATATCGCCGGCGAGACGCTCGAACGGCGCATCGCCGAGCGGACCCAGCAACTCACCGAACAGATCGCCGAGCGCCAGCGGGTCGAGGCGACGCTGCACCAGATGCAGCGGCTGGAGGCGGTGGGGCAGCTCACCTCGGGCGTGGCGCATGATTTCAACAATCTGCTGACGGTGGTGCTCGGCAATATCGCGATGCTGGAACGTACCTTGGGTGCGGCCGGCGCCGATGCACGGACGATGCAGCGGCTCGAACATGTACGGATGGCGGCCGAGCGCGGCGCGACGCTGACCGCGCAATTGCTCGCTTTCTCGCGACGCCAGCGGCTCGAGGCGAAGGTGATCGATCTCAACGCATCGATCGCCGGGATGCGCGAACTGATGGAAAGCTCGCTCGGGCGCGCGATCACGATCGATACGCGACTTGCGCCGGGGGTGTGGCCGGCATTGGTCGATCCCACCCAATTCGAGCTGGTCGTACTCAATCTGGCGATCAACGCGCGCGACGCGATGGGCGCGGCGGGCGGCATTGTCACCGTCGTGACCGACAATGTCGCGCTCGGCGAGCCCGCCGCGCCGGCCGACCCGCCGGCGGGCGATTATGTGATGGTCGCGGTGTCGGACGCCGGCGAGGGGATGAGCGAGGCGGTGCGCGCGCGCGTGTTCGAACCCTTTTTCACCACCAAGGCGGTGGGCAAGGGATCGGGGCTCGGGCTGGCGCAGGTCTATGGCTTCGTCAAACAATCCGACGGCGGCGTGCAGATCGAAACCGCGGTGGGGGAGGGGACGACGGTGCGCGTCTATCTGCCGCGCGCGTCGGGCAAATCCGAGCCGCAGGCGGTCGATCCGGCGGGCACCAACGGCAATTCGGTCGCCGGGCGCATTGTGCTGGTACTCGACGACGACGATCATGTCCGCGCGGTGACCGCACAGGAGTTGCGCGACGCGGGCGCGACGGTGATCGAGGCGGCGGACGGCGCGAGCGGGCTGATCGAGCTGCGCAGCGCCGCGAAGATCGATGCCGCGGTGGTCGATTTCGCGATGCCGGGGATGAACGGCGCGGAATTCGCCGCGCACGCCCGCGGGCTTGATCCGCGCCTGCCGGTGCTGTTCGTGACCGGCTATGCCGATCTCGACGCGCTGGCGCATGCCGGCGAGGATCGGGTGATCCAGAAGCCCTTCCCAACCGGCGCGGTCGCGCGCCGGCTGGGGGAGATGCTGGCCGCGGGCTAGGTCAGCGCGGGCAGGTCGTCGCGGCGGAGGCGTCGAGATCGAGGCAGCGCCCGTCGAGCCCGCTGACCGGCAACGCGATCGTCGCGGCGAGCGTCGGCACGATATCCACCGTCTCCACCGACAGCGGCTGTTCGAACGGCACGATCCCCTTGCGCCAGAACAGGATCGGCACGCGGCGATCATAGTCCCACGGGCTGCCATGGGTCTCGACATAGCCGGGGCCGGGGACCGGGATCGGGGTGACGCGCGGCTTGGTCATCAGCAGGATATCGCCCGATCGTTCGGCATCGAACGAGGCGCGGGCGCGCTCCAGCAGGGTCCAGTTTTCCGGCGGCCCCTTGGGCATCGGGGTGGCGGCGATCTGCTCGCGGGTCAGCGCGGCGGCGATCTGCGGCATCGCGGTATAGCGCCGGACCGCCTCGGCGATCACCTTCGCACGCTTGGCGGCGGGCACGTCGTTCGCGATATAGACGTCGCTTTCCGCCGCGATCAGCACCGGTCCGGCGATGCCCAGATCCTTGCCGATCTCCGCGCCGACCTTCTTGGGCGAGACGCCCGCATCGATCCGGGTTTCCATCGGCATCGCGCGCTGCACCTGGCGCTCGGTCATATCGTGTGCGCCGTGATCGGCGGTCAGCACCACCTCATAATCGACCCCGAGCCCGTCGAGCGCGTCGAAGAAGGTTTCCAGCGCCAGATCCAGCTCGTTCATCTGGATGCACATCTCGCTGCCCTGCGTGCCATAGCTATGACCGACATAATCGGTCGCGGAGAGCCCGACGATCAGCAGATCGGGCGCCGCGCCGGTGCCGAGCTTCATGTCCTTGGCGAGGCCATAGGCCATGCCGAGCACCGCGGTGTCGATCGCCGGCGAGGCGCGGAACCCCTTGGCATCGCCCGCCGCGCGCTCGAACCGCCCGGTGCCGACCGTCAGCGCGCCGGCCTGCACCGGGCGCGCGATCGCCGCGCACCAATTGGGCAGCGGCAGCGGGCCCTGCGGCTTGGCGATCAGATCGGCGATGGCGGTCTGCGCGCGCACGACGGTCGGCGGCGCCTTGCGGTCGGCGTAGGAGACAAAGGTCTTGCCGTTCCAGAACCACAATTCGTCGACCTTGTGCCCGCCCATCATGATCGCCGCGCGATCCTTGCCGGCGACCGAAACGACGCGGGTGGCGGGATTGGCCGCCTTCATCATCTCGCCCAGCGTCGGCACCTTCAGATGCAAATCGGCCGGGGTGTAATCGTCATGCGTCGAGCCGGGGACGCGCTCGTCCTCCGCGCAATAGACCAGTTTGTCGGCGCGCCCGACCTTCTGGTCGACCCAGGTGTTGGCGATGATCCCGGTATGCGCGGGGCGCATCCCGGTCAGGATCGTCGAATGGCCGGGGCAGGTCTCGGTCGCGGCATGGCTCTGATAGCCGGACGGGAAGACCGCGCCCTGCAGGAGCCGCGTGAACCCACCGGAGAAGCGGTTGCGATATTGCGCGAAGAGGTCGGCGGAGAATTGGTCGACCGAAATGGTGACGATCAGCTTGGGCGGCGTGCCGGGGGCAGGCGCGGCGGCGGCCGGCGCGGGGGCTTGCTGGGCGGATGCCGGAACGGCGATCGCGGCTGACAACAGGGCAAGGGGGAGGGCAGCGATCCGCACGTTCATCTTCGGTCCTTGGTGCAATTGGTCGGGCACGGTATGTCCGCGCCATGATGGTGAGACAAGCGTGGTTAGCGGCGTTTCTGGTCGGGTTGATGACGCTGTTCGCGTCGCCCGCCGCCGCGCAGGAACAACATCTGGCGATGCGGCTGGTCGCGGAAAGCGCGCAGCCGGCGCCGGGCAAAGAGGTCACGCTGGCGTTCGATGCCAGCCCCGCGTCGGGCTGGCATGCCTATTGGCAGAATCCGGGCGATGCCGGGATCGGCACGCGGCTCGAATGGACATTGCCCGCCGGGGTTACCGCGGGCGCGCTGCGCTATCCGATCCCCGGGCGGCTGACGATCGCCGGGCTGATGAATTATGTGTTCGAGCATCCGTTCGCGATGCTGGTCGAGCTGAAGATCCCGCCGGGCCTTGCCGCGGGCACCCGCCTGCCGGTGAAGGTGAAGGCCGATTATCTCGTCTGCACCGATCAATTGTGCGTCCCCGAGACGCAGACGCTCGAAACCCTGCTGACGGTCGGCGACGGCGCGGTTGATGCGGCGACGCGCGCGCGGTTCGACGGCTGGCGGCGCGCCTTGCCGCAGCCGCTGAGCGCAACCGCGACTTGGGCGGCGAGCGGCGGGATGTTCCGGCTCGCGGTGCCTTACCCCGCCGATGCGCCGGTGAAGGACGCCTATTTCTACGCCGCGGCGGCGGGCGCGGTGGATTATGCCGGGCCGCAGAAGGTCGGGCGCGACGGCGACCGGCTGGTGATCGAGACCAAGGCGTCGGCCAGCCCCGTCACCGGGCGGATCGAGGGCGTGCTGGCGACCGGCGAGGGGCGCGGCCTCGCGGTGGTCGCGATGCCGGGGCAGGTCGCGCCGCTCAGCGATGCGGGCGCGGCGTGGGACGGCGCGCTGGTGGCGTTCGCCGGGGCGGTGCTCGGCTGGTTGTTGCTCAACATCATGCCGTGCGTGTTCCCGATCCTCAGCCTGAAGGCGCTGAGCCTCGCGCGCTCGGGCGAGACCGCGAGCGCGGCGCGACGCGAGGCCTTGGCCTATACCGCGGGGGTGATCCTCGTCTGTCTCGCGCTCGGCGGGGCGCTGCTCGCATTGCGGGCAGGCGGAAGCGCAGTCGGCTGGGCGTTCCAGTTGCAGGACCCGCGGGTGATCGGCGCATTGCTGCTGCTCGTTACCGGGATCGCGCTCAACCTTGCCGGGCTGTTCGAATTGCCGACCCCGCGCTTCGCCGGCAGCGGCGGCACGAGCGGCGCGTTCATGACCGGCGCGCTCGCCGCCTTCCTCGCGACGCCCTGCACCGGGCCGTTCATGGGGGTCGCGCTCGGCGCGGCTCTGGTGCTGCCGACGGCCGCGGCGTTGCTGGTGTTTGCCGGGCTCGGTCTCGGCATCGCCTTGCCGTTCCTGTTGATCGGCTTCGTACCCGCATTGCGCCGGCTGCTGCCCAGGCCGGGCGCGTGGATGGCGCTGGTGCGGCGCATCCTGTCGGTGCCGATGTTCCTCACCGCGCTCGCGCTGGCCTGGGTGCTCGGGCGACAGGCCGGGAGCGACGGGCTGACGCTCGCGCTCGGCGCGATGCTGGTCGCGGCGCTTGCCCTGTGGTGGACGGGCGTGCGCCAGCAGGCCGGCGCGACGCGCGCGTGGTGGCCCGCGCTCGCCGCCTTGCCGTTC
>JAFKLV010000225.1 GCA_017304125.1 Sphingomonadales bacterium | reverse complement strand
CTCGTAGGCGAGAACCTCGGCCTCATAGGTCGGCAGCGCTGCCATGGCCACGACCCAGTTGCGCACTTCCAGCGCGCCGTTGCCGGCCTGCTCGACGATCTCCTCGTCGGTCAGCGCGGCCAGCCCCTCGACGTCGCGTGCCCGCACCATCCGCAGGATGCGTTGGTCGAAGTCTTCATTGACCCGGCCCATGTCGGCCATGCCTACCCAGTGGCTGATGCCGCCGGTGCCGAGGATCACCACCCGCTCGTCGCCCGGCCAGGCGGCCACCGCTGCGCCGATCATGCGCCCCAGCTGGAGGCAGCGCCGGCCGCGGATCAGCGGCGTAGCGCCACACTGGATATAGATCGGAATGCTGCGTACCGACGCAGGTACGGCCAGATGGATCGGCACCATCGTTGAGTGATCGAGTGCCAGCGTCTTGGCCACCGCCCAATCGAAACCCCGCTCGAAGCCGAAGTTCATCAGGTGCTCGGCCAGCGGTGCATGGTTGGGCACCGGACGCCTGCCGATGCCCAGCCACGGTTCGACCGGCCCTTCCAGATCGCCGATGCCGATCAGGATGCTCGGCATGCAGCCGGTGCCGAACATGGTGACGTGATCGTCGCCGATCACGATCGCCGTGTCGGCATTCAGGGCCTCGATGCCCTGGCGGACCTGTTCGAATGCCGCCATCACGCGCGTGGCCTTGTCTTTCGGAGCGGCACCGGCAGCGCCGAGTATCAGTGGGTCATGCGGCAGACAGAAGCCGCCGACGAGTCGCGCCATCTTGCGTCACTCCTGTTCGATATCGTCGCGCTGCCGCAGGCGCCGCAGGTATTCGGGCAGGCGTTCACGCCCCTCCACCGCAGTGAAAGCGCGCATCACCAGCATCGGATTGGCGCTGCGCGCGATCATCTCGTACACGTCCGTGCTCAGGATCAGTGTCTTCTCCTGGTCCGACAGCGGGTACGCTGCCAGGAATACCTGCGGATCCTGCTTGTATTGCGCCGCACGCGCCGGCCCCGATGCAATCTCGAACAGGGCTTGTTCGATCGTGTGGATGCTCATCGATCGTTCCCTTCCAGCCCACGCGACCCTTCAGGCCGAGGCCGGCGCAGGCCGCGCCGATGCGTACTTGCGCTGCAGTGCCGCCC
>JAFKLV010000224.1 GCA_017304125.1 Sphingomonadales bacterium | reverse complement strand
GCTGGGCTGGGAAGGACAATCAGGCTGCCGGCGCAAAGCCAGCGGATCGCTGCGTGGCGCATCAGTGGGTTATCCTTTGTGGAGCGACGGGGAGCGGTTCCTTGGCGTGCGCTGCCGGGCCTTCGTTCGCGATATCGCGGAGCCGCTCGATCTGGGTGACGACGAACATGCGTCCACGGGTCTGGCGGATCAGCCCGCATCGCCGGAATTCGGTGAGGGTGCGGCTGATCGTGTGCAGCGTGAGCCCGAGATGATCGGCGAGATCGATCAGCGGGATGGGCAGGCGGAATTCGGCGCCCAGGCGGCGCTCGGCCAGATCGAGGAAGAACGCCGCGACGCGCGCGCGGGCATGCCGGCGCGAACGGATGGCGAGCGTCAGAAAGGCGCGGTGCAGCGCCTGTGACATGAGCCCGATGCGTAGCGCCGCCTCTTCGCGCGGGTCGACGATCCATTCGAAGATCAACGCCGATGTTGCCGCTTCGGCGGTGAGCACGGGCCGATCGTCGGACAGGCCGAGCACATCGCCGGGAAAGGCGAAGCCGGCGATCACGCGCTGGCCGTCGGCGAGATACAGGCACTGGCGCACCACGCCTTCCTCGAGCCGCCACAGCAGGTGCGTAGGGTCGCCGGGCGCGTAGAGGATCGCGTCCTTCGGGATGATGCGGCGCCTGCCGGGTCGGTGTGTCGTCGTCATCGGTCTGGCTCGACCTTCAACAGCCACCGTGCAGCGTGACGTCATGTCGGCGAAGGCGCCATCCGCGGAAACGCTAAGTAAAATTGCGCATCGTGCGTCAGGAGTAATCTTGGTGTCAGCTTGGGGTGCTATCAACTGCGGTGAGTCGGGATGCGAAGGACATCAGGGCGCACACGCCTCGACCCCGCGGCTTCAGGACCGGAGCAGGAGGTGCCCTATGTCATCGTTCAGTGATCAGGCGCTCGGCGTTTGCCTTACCGCTCGTGAACTCGAAGTGCTCGAGCTCGTTGCCGGCGGTCTTTCCGCCAAGGAGATTGCCTTGCGCATCGCCATCGGTCCGCGGACGGTGGAACGACATATCGACAATGCGCGACTGAAGATGCGCGCGCGCAACCGCACCCATCTTGTCACCTGTGCGATCGCGAGCGGTCTGCTCGACGCACG
>JAFKLV010000223.1:1235-2239 GCA_017304125.1 Sphingomonadales bacterium | reverse complement strand
AGCCGGGTCGAAACCGGCGAAGCGATCGAGGCGGTCGCCACCGATGCCGCGCCACGCCGGATCGCCGCGGACTGTCTGGTGCGCGGCGCCACCGCTGTTCCGATCACGCTCGGGCTTGCCGCGGTGACGATCGACGGCCGGATCGAGGATCTGGTCGCGATCGTCGTTCGTCGCATCGCATAAACCCCCTCTTTACGTCGTTGGGTTAGGCAGATGACTCGCGGAGGGTCCGACTCGACACGGCACGTACCGTTCGGGCGTGGCCCCCTAACCAACGCGCGCGTGTATTGTGCGCTGGACGAGGGACGATCGTGGCAAGTGTAACTGACCCCGCTATCATATCACTGGGCGAATCCGTGGCAGCGCTCGTCGATGCCGACGGCACCGGCAATGCCGGCTGGCCGACCGCGCTCGCCTATCCGGGGGCGCCGCTGCGCGATCTCGCCGACGCGGTGCATAATTTGTGCGCGTTGCACGGAATGGCGCCGAGCATCATCGAACAGGCCAGCGAGGCCCCCGGCCCCGACGAGCTGCGCGGGTGGCTGCGCACCACCGCGATCGCCTTCGACGAAGAACGCACATTGCTAGCGGCGCTGGTCGCAGCGGTCGGCCCGTTGCCCTCGACCCCCGGTCAGGCGCAATCGGAGGCGACGGTGCTGGCGCAGCAGCATGCGCTGGCGATGCTTGCCGTATCGGATCGCGTCGGGTGCGCGGCGGGCGCAGCCGCGGCGTTCCTGCTCGACTGGAGCGCGATTCGCCGCATTCTCGCGCTCGCCGGCGATCGCGTCGGGACGCGCCTGCCGCCGAGCCCGCTGCCGCGCGCGAGCGCGGTGATCGCCGCGCTTTCCGCATTGGGCGAAGGCAATGGCACCCAGCGCGCGGTCACCTTCGGCGCGCAGCAATTGCTCGCGCAGCATCGTGGACTGTGGGAATTGCTCGACGCCCGCGCCTCGGCCCGGCGCGGGAATTGACGCGCTTCCGTCCCCCGGCTCTCAAGGCCGGGG
>JAFKLV010000223.1:0-1140 GCA_017304125.1 Sphingomonadales bacterium | reverse complement strand
GCTCGCTCTCATCCTCGGCGTGACCCGCGAGCAATTCGACCGGCCAGATCGTCTCGATCTCGCGCGCGCCCGGCTCGATGTTGATATCGCACAGCTTGCGCGCGCTGACCAATGCGCGTGATTCGAAGCTCGCGACGAAGCCGTTGTAATTCTTGACCGCGGTGTTAAGCCCGCTGCCGACGACGCGCAGATCGCCGACTGCCTTGGCCAGCCGGTCGTACAATTCCTTGCCCAGCGCGCCGATCTGCCGCGCCTCGGTCGCCAGCCTTTCCTGCCGCCACACCGCCGACACGGTGCGCGCGATCGCGATCAGATTGGTCGGGGTGGCGAGCAACACGCGCTTGTCGAACGCCGCATCCCATAGGGTCGGATCGTGTTCGAGCGCGGCGGAGAGGAAATGCTCGCCCGGCACGAACATGATGACGTAATCCGGCGCATCGGGGAACTGGCTCCAATACGCCTTGGCTCCCAAGGTGTTGACGTGCGCGCGCATCGCATTGGCATGCGCGGTGAGCCCGACCTGCCGCTCCTGCTCGTCGACCGCGGCAAAGGCATCCTGATAGGCGTTGAGCGACACCTTGGCATCGATCACCAAAGATTTGCCGCCCGGCACCCGCACCACCGCATCGGGGCGTAGCCGCTCGCCGTCATCGCTGGTGATGCTCACCTCGAGCGCGAAATCGGTATGTTCGGCCAGCCCGCACGTCTCGAGCACGTTGCGCAGCTGCTGCTCGCCCCAGCGCCCGCGCGCCTTGGGCGCCGCACGTAGCGCGTTGACCAGTTTCTGCGCCTCGGCCCGCACCGATTCCTGCCCGACGCGCATCGCCTCGATCTGGCCGTAGAGCGTGCCGAACGCATCGCGCCGCTCGGCCTCCACCTTGGCGACGCCCTCCTCGTAACGCTGGAGCCGTTCGGTGACCGGCTGGAGCAAAGCGCGCAGCCCCTGCCCGGCGCTTTCCTCCGACTGGCGGAAACGCTCGTCGGCGCGTTCGAGAAACGCCTTTTGCGCCTCGCCGAGCAGATTGCCCGCAACCTCGCGGAAGCGGCCCGCCATATCGTCCTTCGCCGCCTTGAACTCGGCGAGCCGCGTCTCGAACGCCGCGGCCTCGGTTTCGCGCCGGGCGAGGTCGGTGCGCGCCT
>JAFKLV010000278.1 GCA_017304125.1 Sphingomonadales bacterium | reverse complement strand
GCCGCCGGCGCATTGGCGAGCACCGCATCGCGGATACCGCCATCGGTGACGGCATCGTCGCGCAGGCGCAGCGTATTGGGGATCACCGCGGTCATCGGTGCGATACCTTGCGTATCGACCTCCCCAAGCTGCTCGATCCAGCCAAGGATATTGTTCAATTCGGGGACGAGCCGCTCGGCGGCGGCATCGTCGATCGCGATCCGGGCGAGGCTCGCGACTTTCTTCACGGTGGCGGTGTCGACTGACATGCGCCGCCGCTACCATTGTGCGACGCGCAAAGGCAATGCCCGTGCGGGCTTCCCAACCCCGATCCGCGCATCGGTCATGCGCAAGACTCATTCGCCATCGGCAAGCCCCAATAAGCGCGCCACATCCTCATCGAGCCCGACGACGAATTTCTAACCCGATTTAAATGAGTAGGATCGGAATATCTTTACGATATTGCTGATTTCTCACTGAACATGCGTATCACTTATTCTTAAATTATTTTAAATCATCGGAACATTTCTCCGAGATCATCCATATTACATTTAATCGACATATCCGCCGGAGCGCCATCGCCATGCACAAGATTTTTATCTTGCTCGCATTTACTTTCGCCTGCGCCAGCACCCCAGCCTTCGCCGACGAAGCCTATGTCGAGATGACAGGAGGCGTGAGTGCGAACGGCAAGCAGACGGACGCGGTGGCGGGCATCGCTGTCGGCTATGATATCGACCTCGACGAGCGCTTCTTCGTCGGCATCGAGGGGATCGCGGAAAAGCTCCTCGCCAAGGAAACCCGTATTGCGTGGGGCATCGGCGGCCGTTTCGGGGCCGAGATTTTGCCGAGAAGCAAGATCTTCACCGGTGTGAACTGGCAGTCGAAAGACTGCAGGGAATGTAGCGACGCGATCGGCCTCAGCGCGGGGTGGGAACAGAATCTGACCGAAAAGCTCTATGCGAAGATCGAATATAAGCGCCTGTTCATCGGCAACGACGAACGCGATGCCGATGTCGGTCTCGTCGGAATTGGCGTGATGTTCTGATATCGAGCCTGTGTTGATACTGCCATTGCGCCCGCCGCCGCGCTCGGGCAGGCAGGCGCGCGATGGCCCGCAAATTCCTTTATGTCGTCGCCTTTGTCACCGCGCTGGTGATCGTCGCGGCGTTCGTGTTCCGCATCTGGGGCAATGAACTGATCCGCTGGCGCTTCGTCCCCACCGGCACGTTCCAGCCGCAGGCGGCATTGCCGGGCGACAGCTATGACTCGTCGAAAATGTGGCTGGCCCGCCCCGATGTGAAGGCCAATCCGGCACTATGGACCCCGCCGGGCTATAAGGCGCGGATCGGCATCGGCGCGGCGATCTTCTTCATCCACCCCACCTCCTATCTCGAGCGCACCCATTGGAATGCGCCGCTCGACGACAAGGAGGCCAACGAGCGCGCTGCCTTGTTCCTGCGCGGGCAAGCCAGCGCCTTCAACGCCGCCGGGGATATCTGGGCGCCACGCTATCGGCAGGCGACCTTCGGCGCGTTCATGACCGGCAAAGCGGAAGCGCAGAAGGCACTCGACCTCGCTTATGGCGATGTCGCCGCGGCGTTCGACGCCTTCCTGAAGCAGATCGGCCCGAATCGCCCGATCATCCTCGCCGGGCACAGTCAGGGCGCGCTTCACCTCACCCGCTTGCTGCGCGAGCGCGTGGCGGGGAAGCCGCTCGCGCAGCGCATCGTCGCGGCCTATGTCGTCGGCTGGCCGGTAAGCCGCACCGCCGATTTGCCCGCGCTCGGCCTCCCCGAATGCACCGCGCCCGATCAGCGCGGGTGCATCCTCTCGTGGCAAAGCTTCGCCGAACCGGCCGATCCGTCGCTGATCCTCGACACGTTCGATGCCTCGACCGGGTTCGACGGCCAGCCGCGACGCGGCACGCGGATGGTCTGCACCAACCCGCTGACCGGCACCGCCGATGCGACCGCCCCCGCCAGCGCCAATCACGGCACCCTGTTCCCGGCGCAGGATATGTCGGGCGCGACCGCCAAGCCCGGTGAAGTGCCGGCACGCTGCGCGGGGCGCGGCTTCCTGTTGATCGGCGAAGCGCCGCAGCTTGGGCCCTATGTGCTGCCGGGCAACAATTATCACGTCTACGATTATGCCCTGTTCTGGGCCGATGTCCGCGCGGATGCGGCGCGGCGGCTGGCGGCGCAATGATCACCCTCGCCGCCGCCGACTTTCGCGAGGCGTTGCCGCATGGCGGCCGGCTGATCGGGCTGGACGTCGGCACCAAGACGATCGGCACAGCGCTGTGCGACGCGCAATGGACCTTCGCCAGCCCTGCCCTGCTGATCCGCCGCACCAAATTCACCAAGGACAAGGCTGCGCTCGCCGAGCTGATGACCGCGCAGGCGGTGACGGGGATCGTCATCGGGCTGCCGATCAACCTCGACGGCAGCGAGAGCCCGCGCAGCCAGTCGACCCGCGCCTTCGCGCGCAACCTCGCCGATCTCGGCCCGATTCTGCTATGGGACGAGCGCTGGTCGACCCAGGCGGTGACGCGGACATTGATCGAACAGGACGCCAGCCGCGCCAAGCGCGCCGAGCTGGTCGACAAGATGGCCGCCGCTTATATTCTGCAGGGCGCGATCGATGCGCTCGTCCGGGTTTGACTGCGCGGCATCCGCACATTATCCGCCCGGCTTCGATGCCTGATATGTCGGACCACCGCCCCGCCACCCTGATCCCCGGCGGCGCCGTTTTCCCGCACCGCCACCTCACCGGGATCGAGGGCCTGCAACCGCATGAGATCATGTTCCTGCTCGACGAGGCGGAACGATGGATCACGCCCAATGCCGAGCATGCCGCGCCCGACAAGCGCCTCGCCGGGCTGACCCAGATCAACGCCTTTTTCGAGAATTCGACCCGCACGCTCCTCTCCTTCGAGATCGCGGGCAAGCGGCTCGGCGCCGACGTGGTCAACATGCACGCCGCGCAATCGAGCGTGAAAAAGGGCGAAACGCTGATCGACACCGCGATGACGCTGAACGCGATGCGCGCCGATGTAATCGTCATCCGGCATATGTCGTCGGGCGCGGTGCGGCTGATCGCGGACAAGGTCGATTGCCCGGTGCTCAACGCCGGCGACGGGCTGCACGAACATCCTACGCAGGCGCTGCTCGATGCGCTGACGATCCGCCGCCGCCGCGGCGCGATCGCGCATCAGCGCGTGGTGATCTGCGGCGATCTCCTCCACAGCCGGGTCGCGCGATCGAACATCTTGTCGCTCACCGCGCTCGCCGCCGAGGTGCGGGTGTGCGCGCCGACCACCTTAATGCCCCCGGCGATCGAGCGGATGGGGGTCACGCCCTTTACCGATTTCGACAAGGCGCTCGAGGGGGCGGACGTGGTGATGATGTTGCGCCTCCAGAACGAGCGAATGTCGGGTGCCTATGTCCCCTCCCCGCGCGAATATCGCATGCGCTTCGGCCTTACCCCGGAGCGGCTTGAGCGCGCCAAACCCGATGCGCTGGTGATGCATCCCGGGCCGATGAACCGCGGGATCGAGATCGATTCGAGCGTCGCCGATCATGCCGAGCGCTCGGCGATCACCGAACAGGTGGCGATGGGGGTGGCGGTGCGCATGGCCTGCCTCGACGTGCTGACGCGACGCGCGCGCGGCGTGGAGGGCTGGGCATGACCGCGCCGCTGCACTTCCGCGATGCGCTGATCGTCTGCCCCGAAAGCGGCGAGCGACGCGGCGACCTCTATATCACCGACGGCGTGATCGCCGCCGCGCCTGCCGAGGGTGCGACGGTAATCGATTGCCGCGGGCTGGTGCTCGCCCCGGGGATCGTCGATCTCGGCGTCGCGGCGATCGACCGCGCGGCGTTCCGCGCCGGCGGGATCACCCGCGTCGGGCTGATGCCCGATCAGTCCCCGGTGCTCGACGAGCCCGGGATCGTCCAGCGCTCGGCGCTGATCGGGCGGCCGGATATTTGGATCCATCCGATCGCCGCCGCAACGCGCGGGCTGGCCGGCGCCGAACTCGCCGAAATGGCGATTTGCGAATCGGCCGGCGCACGCGCGGTCGGTACCGGGCGGCGGTGGATCGCCGATTCGGGCGTGATGCGCCGCGTGCTCGATTATGCGCGCGACCTTGGCCTGACGCTGATCACCCACGCCGAGGATGCCGGGCTGACCGGCGAGGCGGTGGCGACAAGCGGCGAGACCGCGACGCGGCTCGGCCTCCCCTCAGCGCCGGCGGTGGCGGAAGCACTGGCGATCGCGCGCGATCTGATGCTGGCGGAGAACGCCGACGCCGCGATCCATATCCGTCAGGTGACCACCGCCGCCGGCTTCGATCTGGTGCGCGCGGCCAAGCGTCGCGGCGTCAAGGTGACGTGCGGGATCACCCCGGCGCATCTGCTGCTGTCGGACATCGCAATGAGCGATTTCCGTACCTTCGCGCATCTCTCGCCGCCGCTGCGCAGCGAGGAAGACCGCCGCGCCGCGCTCGCCGCACTGGCCGACGGGACGATCGACGTGCTGTGCTCCGGCCACGATCCGCGCGGGCCGGAGGAAAAGCGCCTGCCGTATGTCGATGCCAGCCCCGGCGCCTCGGGCGCGGAAACGTTGCTCGCACTCGCACTGGGCCTCGCGCGCGATCAGGGCATTGCGCTCGATCGGCTGTTCGCGCTGCTCGCGCGCAATCCTGCGCAGGTGCTGGGGGTGGAAGCCGGTCTGCTGTCGCAGGGCGCGCCGGGCGATGTGATCCTCGTCGACCCGCAGGCGCCGTGGCTGATCGATTCGGAAGCGCTGGCGGGAAGCGCCGGCAACACGCCGTTCGACGGCCTGCCGGTGCAGGGCCGCGTCCGCCGCATCTTCAAGGGCGGGCGCGAACTCGGCTGAATGTTTTGAGGCGGGTCGCGACGCTTAGCGCACCGCGACCTGCACCTTACCCTTGTTCCACTGCGCGGTCTGATCGCCCGCGCCGGCGCGGACGAAGCAGGTGCCGCCCTTCGCGCGATACGCGCGGCAGGTAGCCTCCGCGTCGGTGCGCGCGAAGCCGCCGACCGACAGGCGATAGAATTCACGACCGGCCGCCTTGACGGTCACCCCCGTCGGCGCCTTGCCGGCAAATCCGGCGTAACGCTGCTGCGCGCGCGACCAGGCGTCTTTCGCCACCGCTGCCGTATCATAAGCACCGATCTGGACGAACCAGTCGCCCTTCTGCGCCACGCGCACCGGCGCGGGATGGCGCGATACCGTCTCGGCCCGCGCGGTAACGACCGGGCGCTTATAGGGGATCGCAGGCGGCACGGCCTGCACCACCTCGACGCGCGGCGCAAAAATGATCTTCGGTGACGGCGCGGCAGCGGGCGCGGATGTGGCCACCACGGGCGCAGGCGCCGGCACGGCGGTGGGGACCGGCTGCGACACCTGCACGGGTTCGACCTTGGCCACCGCGACCGGCACCGAGGCGTTGAGCGCCAGCGCAACCGGCTGCCCCGGATCCTTGACCGGCGTCACGCCCAGCAGCGTGGCGACCTGATCGGACGCATGATCGGGCTTGGCGAAAGTCGCCCATTGCATGACGCGCTGATCGGCATCGGCTGGCGACAGATCGACCCCGGCCATGCTCCGTGCCTCGATCCAGTGCCCCGCCAGCGCAAAGGCCAGTCCGAGATTCTGCCGCGTCTTGGCGGTCGCGTCGGGCGAGCGGGTGGCGGCGAGCAGCACCTGCACCCCGGTCTCCGGGTCGCCGGCCAGCGCCAGCGCCAGCCCGCGATCGGTCGGATCGATCAACGCGTGATTCGCCTCGAGCGTCTGCTGCGCGGCATCGAAATGCCCGCCGGCGATCTGCGCCAGCGCGAGGTTGAGCGCGGCGCGAGCATTGCCCGGCGCGAGCTTCAACGTGTCGCCATAAGCCGCTTCGGCCGAGCTGAACCGCCCGGCCTTGAGATAGCTTTGCCCAAGCAAGGCGCGATAGCTCGCATCGTGCGGCTGCATCGCAACTGCCGCCTCGGCGAGCGACACCGCATCGGCCGCACGGCCCTTCTCCAGCGCCTCACGCGCCTTGGCGGCATTCGCCGCCGCACGCTCCTCGCCGCGCGTCACCGCACGGCTGCTGGCAGAGGCGACGCCGCCGCCGTCATGCGCGCAGCCCACCAGGGTGCCGCCGAAAATCAACGCCGAGAGGCCAAGGCCTGCGATCGCTGGAACCCTCAAGACCATGTCGATTGCTCCAATCAACGCTTCTTGCGCGGCGGGAGCTGCGCGACGAGCGTCTCCACTTCCGGCAGGCTGGCAATGAAGGCGTCCAGCGCCTCGGTGACAATTTGCTGCGCGGAGCGATTGCGCGTCGCCGACGCCAGCCGCAGTCGCAAATGGCGGTCTTCATCGAGCCGCAACGTGAAGGCGGCCTTGCGACGATGCGCGGTTTCGCGGCGGATCCGCGCGGCGGTCGCCGACGAAATTTCGACCGGTGCGGATACCGGCTCGCGCTCGACTTCCTCGCGCAGCGCCTCGCGCTCGGCGAGCACCGTCGGCGCAGCCGGCGGCACGGGCGCCGAATCACCCATATCGTTCCAGCCCAGCGCATCCCCAGCGCTGGCGAGATTGGCGAACCCCTGTGGGCGCATCGCCGGGCGCGCCTGCCCCTTGCGCGCCAGCAGCCCCGACGAGAGCGAGGCGAGCGGCTTCGGCGTGCTCAGCATCAGCCGACCACCCGCCGGCCGAAGCCGGCCGCTGCCGGCCGCGCGGCGGCGAAGCCGGTCACCGGGCTCGGCACCGAGAAGACGGTGCGGCGGAAATTCTTTTCGAGCCGGTCGGAAATATAATCCCACAAAGCGGTCACTTCGGCGGCGGAGCGGCCCTTGGGGTCGACCTCCATCACCGTGCGCCCGTCAATCATCGAAGCGGCGAAATCGGTGCGCTGGTGGATGGTGATCGGCGCGACCGTGCCGTGCTGCGACAGCGCGATCGCGGCCTCGCCAGTGATCCGCGCCTTGGGCGTGGCGGCATTGACGATGAAGATCAGCGGCTTGCCTGCGCGCTCGCACAGATCGACGGTGGCCCCCACCGCGCGCAGATCGTGCGGGCTGGGGCGCGTCGGGATCACGATCAGCTCGGCGACCTGGATCACGCTCTGGATCGCCATCGTGATCGCCGGCGGGGTATCGATCACCGCGAGCTTGAAGCCCTGCTGGCGCAGCACCTCCAGATCAGCGGCGAGCCGCGCGACGGTGGTCTGTGCGAAGGCGGGATATTCGGCGGTGCGCTCGTTCCACCAATCGGAGAGCGAGCCCTGCGGATCGATATCGATCAACACCACCGGGCCGGCGCCCGAAAGCTGCGCTTGCACCGCGAGATGACCGGACAAAGTGGTCTTGCCCGAGCCTCCCTTTTGCGACGCCATAGCCAGAACGCGCATGTTTCCCCCAAAATTCCGCCTGTTCGGTGAGCGGAAATGACACGGGCGGATATAAAGAAAGGTAAATGAAGCCGGGATTCCGCGACGTCGTTGTTTGGCGAAGGGCAAGCCGCCCGGGACCAGTCGGTCACGACGCACGGCAGGTCGCAGACTTTGGTTAACCGTCGTCTGCCCTCGTGATTGCCCGACGCCAAGGCTTCGGGCATGGTGTTGAGACGGCGGGAAATGGGGTCGAAGCGATGAGGGTTGCGTATCTCGGCGCGGCGGCGCTGCTGGCGATAACGATCGCAGGGGCAACGCCGGCGCTGGCCGATGTGAAGGCAGGCGTGGACGCGTGGAGCCGCGGGGATTTCGACAAAGCCGTCGCCGAATGGCGTGGGCCGGCGATCGCTGGTGACGCCGATGCGCAATTCAACATGGGGCAGGCCTATAAGCTCGGCCGCGGAGTCGCGACCGATCCGGCGCAGGCGATCGAATGGTTCCGCAAGGCCGCGGTGCAAGGCCATGCGCAGGCCGAGGACAATTATGCGCTGATGCTGTTCCAGGAAGGGCGCAAGGCGGACGCCGTGCCGTGGCTCGAAAAATCGGTCACACGCGACGAGAAGCGCACCGAACTCGTGCTGGGCACGATGTTGTTCAACGGCGATGCGGTGAAGAAGGACTGGGTGCGCGCCTACGCGCTCGTCTCGCGCTCGTCGCGGCAGGGGCTGGCGCAGGCCTCGCAGACGCTGGCGCAGATGGATCAATATATTTCCGCCGAACAGCGTCAGAAGGGCACCGAGCTCGCGAGCAAGATCGAGAGCGACGGCCATGCCCGCCGCCTCGCCGCGGCAAGCACCCCGTCGCGCACCGCGCCGCTCGAACTGCCCGCGGCCCCCCCGACCAAAGTGGCGACCAAGACCGCGCCCGGCGCAAGCTATCCGCCGCCCGCCAGGCCGGTGGAGAAGGTCGCGCATGTCGCGCCGAAGGAGACGAAACCCAAGGTGAAGGAAACCGTCGCGGCGACCGGCGGCAACTGGCGCATTCAGCTCGGCGCGTTCCGCGACGAGGCCAATGCGCGCGCCTTGTGGGGCAAGGTCGGCGGCAAGACCGGCGGGCATGTCGCTTATGCCAAGGCAGGCGGCGTTACCCGCTTGCAGGCGACCGGCTTCGCCAGCCGCGCCGCCGCGCAGGCGGCATGCGGCAAGGCCGGCGTGCCGTGCGTAGTGGTGGGGCAGTAAGCACTCGTCACCCCGGCTTTAGGCCGAGGTGACGTTGCTCCTTACTCCGTCACCCAATCCTTCCGCGCGATCCCCTGCGCCCATAATAGCGCAGTGAGATCGCCGTGATCGACCCGCGCCGCCGCCGCTTCGGCGACGATCGGCTTGGCGTGATAGGCGACCCCCAGCCCGGCGATATTGATCATCGCCAGATCGTTGGCGCCGTCACCCACCGCCAGCGTCGCCGCATCGGCGAGCCCCAGTTCGGCGCGCGCTTCGCGCAAGGTGCGTTCCTTGGTCGATGAATCGACGATCGGCTTGGCCACCGTCCCGCGCAATTGCCCGTCGCCGACCTCGAGATGATTGGCGATCACGCGGTTGAACCCGATCGTCGCGCCCACCGGCTCGGCGAAGGCGGTGAACCCGCCCGACACGAGGATCGCGGTCGCGCCGCGCGCGCGCATCGTCTTCACCAGCGTCTCGGCGCCCGGCATCAGCGTCACCCGCTCGGCGCGGCACCGCTCGATCGCATCGGCCCCCAGCCCCTTGAGCAGCGCAACGCGCGCATCGAGCGCCGCGGCGAAATCGAGTTCGCCACGCATCGCCGCCTCGGTGATCGCGGCAATCTCGGGCTTGATCCCGGCATAGTCGGCGAGTTCGTCGATGCATTCGACGGTGATCATCGTCGAATCCATATCCGCGACGAGCAGCCACTTCTCGCGCCCGGCCATCGGCTGGACGACGATATCGACCCGCTCGAACGCGCCTTCCAGCGCGGCGCGCGCCGCATCGGCGGCTTCGTCGAAATGGATATCGGCCGCATCACCGTCATCGAGCCAGCCGACGCCGCTCGGCGCGCAGCCCGCCGCGTCGAGCCGATCGAGCGCGTCATGCAGGATTTGGGTGGTAAGCCGTCCCGTTGCTATCAGCGTCGCCGTGAACAATCCTGCCTCCAACAAGAAGGTCGCGCTCATCGCAGGGCCGACGGCCAGCGGCAAGTCCGCGCTGGCGATCGCGCTTGCGGAAATTGCGCATGGCGTCGTGATCAACGCCGATGCGAGCCAGGTCTATCGCGACCTGCGCATCCTTTCCGCCCGCCCCGACGCCGCCGACGAAGCGCGTGTGTCACATTTGCTGTTCGGCTATCGCGACGGCGCTGCGGCTTGTTCGGCGGCGCAATGGGCGGCCGATGCACGCACGGCGATCGAGACCGCGCAAAATGAAGGGCAGTTGCCGATCCTCGTCGGCGGGACCGGGCTCTACCTGCGCACCCTGCTCGACGGGATCGCGCCGGTGCCGGAGATCGACGCGGCGGTTCGCGCCGAGGTGCGTGCAATGCCGGTCGCCGAAGCGCATGCTGCGCTGACCCGCGAAGACCCCGCCGCCGCCGCCCGCCTCGCCCCCGCCGACACCACGCGCGTCGGGCGCTCGCTGGAGGTGGTCCGCTCGACCGGCCGCACCCTCGCCGACTGGCAGGCGACGCGCAGCGGCGGGATCGGCGCGTCGATCGATCTCCACCCGCTGATCCTGCTGCCCGAGCGCGAGGACCTCGTCGCGCGCTGCGACGCCCGGCTGATCGAGATGTTCGACACCGGCGGCGTGGAGGAAGTGGCCGCTTTACTTGCCCGCACCGACCTGCCCGCCGACGCCCCGGTGCGGCGCGCGATCGGCGTGCCCGAAATCACCGCGATGCTCGCCGGCTCGCTCACGCGCGAGGCGGCGCTCGCTGCGGCGCAACTTGCCACGCGGCGCTACGCCAAGCGGCAATATACCTGGTTTCGCCACCAACCCCCCGCGGAATGGCCGCGCACTTCGCATGTGCCGAAAGACAATTTGAAAGAATATTTCAACATTATTCCTTGACGCGTAATTTTTGATGCCCTAGCGCCCGCTGCTCGCGCAGGCTATTCGCTTGCGCAGCATGAAAGAGGAGTGATCGACGTGGCTGAGAAGAGCGGAGCAGACATCCTGGTCGAGGCGCTGTGCGATCTCGGCGTGGAGGTCATCTTCGGCTATCCAGGGGGCGCGGTCCTTCCGATTTACGACGCGATCTTCCGCTCGAAGCGCATTCGCCACATTCTCGTCCGCCACGAGCAGGCCGCGACGCATGCGGCGGAAGGCTATGCGCGCTCGACCGGCAAGCCCGGCGTGGTGCTCGTCACCTCCGGCCCCGGCGCGACCAATGCGGTCACCGGGATCACCGATGCGCTGATGGATTCGATCCCGATGGTGGTGATCACCGGGCAGGTGGCGACCCATCTGATCGGCTCGGACGCGTTCCAGGAGGCCGATACCGTCGGCATCACGCGCCACTGCACCAAGCATAATTATCTGGTGAAAGACCCGGCGGTGCTCGGCTCGATCGTGCATGAGGCGTTCCATATCGCCACCTCGGGCCGCCCCGGCCCGGTGGTGATCGATATCCCCAAGGACGTGCAGGTCGCCACCGCGCGTTATGCCAAGCCCGGCCCGATCCAGCACAAGACCTATCGCCCGCCGGTCAAGGCCGATCGCGGCGAGATCGAGCAGCTGGTCGACATGCTGGCAGCGGCCGAGCGGCCGATCTTCTATACCGGCGGCGGGGTGATCAATTCCGGCCCGGCGGCGAGCCAGCTGCTGCGCGAACTGGCCAAGGTGACGGGTGCGCCGGTCACCTCGACGCTGATGGGCCTCGGCGCCTTCCCCGCTTCCAGCCCGCAATGGCTGGGGATGCTGGGGATGCACGGCACCTATGAAGCCAATATGGCGATGAATCAGGCCGACCTGATCGTCGCGATCGGCGCGCGGTTCGACGATCGCGTAACCGGCCGGCTCGATGCCTTCAGCCCCAACAGCCGCAAGGTGCATATCGACGTCGATCGTTCGTCGATGAACAAGACGGTGCGGATCGACCTGCCGATCCTCGCCGATGCCGGGCATGCGATGGAAGACATGCTGCGCATCTGGAAATCGCGCCAGCATCCCAAGCCCGAGATTTCGGAATGGTGGCGCCGGATCGACGGCTGGCGCGCGGTGAAGAGCCTCGATTTCCCGGAAAACGGCAAGGAGATCATGCCGCAGCGCGCGATCAAGGCGCTGTGGGAGGCGACCCACGCCAAGGCACCGATCATCACCACCGAGGTCGGCCAGCATCAGATGTGGGCGGCGCAGCATTTCGATTTCGAAAGCCCGAACAAATGGCTCACCTCGGGCGGGCTCGGCACGATGGGCTATGGCCTGCCCGCCGCGATCGGCGCGCAGCTCGGCAATCCCAATGCTCTGGTGATCGATATCGCCGGCGAAGCCTCGATCCAGATGAACATCCAGGAGCTGGGCACCGCGAAGCAATATCGCCTGCCAGTGAAGATCTCCATCCTC
>JAFKLV010000222.1 GCA_017304125.1 Sphingomonadales bacterium | reverse complement strand
CTACTCTTATGGCACACCTTCAACACACGGGGGTCCATTGTGCCGCATGCTCCGCGCCTAGAACCTCTTGCTTCGCGTCTGCCTCCCGATGGACCCCGGCTCAAGGCCGGGGTGACGGCGGAAGGTTGAAGGCATCCGATCCGAAATGGCTGGATGTCGCTCGCCTTAAGCCCCCCGGTTGCGCTTTCCCCGCGCCCGCACTAGAGCGCGCCGCAGCTTTTCCGCCAACAACACCACACCCAAGGAGCACGTGACCGTCATGGCCGCGAACCGTACCTTTTCGATCATCAAGCCCGACGCCACCCGCCGCAACCTGACCGGCGCCGTGACGAAGATGCTGGAGGAAGCCGGCCTGCGCGTCGTCGCCTCGAAGCGCATCCTCATGAGCAAGGAGCAGGCCGAGGGCTTCTATGGCGTCCACAAGGAGCGCCCCTTCTTCAACGATCTGGTCGCTTTCATGACCTCGGGCCCGGTGGTGGTGCAGGTGCTCGAGGGCGAGAATGCCGTCCAGCGCAACCGCGACATCATGGGCGCGACCAACCCGGCGAACGCCGATGCCGGCACGATCCGCAAGGAACTGGCCGAATCGATCGAAGCCAATTCGGTCCACGGTTCGGATTCGGACGAGAATGCCGCGATCGAGATCGCGTTCTTCTTCAAGCCTGAAGAACTGGTCGGCTGATATGGACTGGCGGCTGCGTCGTGCCGAAAGCGCCGACGCGGCCGCCTGTTCGCTGATCGCCGGCGCGACCTTTCTCGAGGCGTTCGCCGGCATCCTCGACGGGGCCGATATCGTCGCCCATGTCGCGGACAAATCGAGCCCGGCGAACTTCGCTGTCTGGGCGAACGATCCGGCCAGCGTCGTCACGCTCGCCGAGGCGACAGCGGGCGCCGCGCCCGTCGGCTATAGCCTGCTCACCACCCCCGATCTGCCGGTTCCCGCCGAGGACGGCGATATCGAGCTCAAGCGCATCTATGCGTTGGCCCCGACCCACGGCGGTGGGCTGGGCTCGGCGCTGATGCAGCGCGCGATCGAGGATGCGCAGGCGCTGGGGCGTAAGCGGATGCTGCTCGGCGTCTACGGCGGCAATGCCCGCGCGCAGCGTTTCTACGCCAAACAGGGCTTTGCTTTGGTCGGGAACCGGCGCTTCAAGGTC
>JAFKLV010000221.1 GCA_017304125.1 Sphingomonadales bacterium | reverse complement strand
GTCGGGCACGCCATAGCCGACGAACACCACGGGCGCGTCGAGTGACACTTTGGCGCGGCGCGGATCGGCCAGCGCGACATAATCGCTGCCGGCGGCGAACGTTTGCTTGCCCGCGGCGGTGGTCAGCGTCGCGCGGCTTTCGCCGGTGCTGCGGTAACGCACCAGCGGCACCGCCTGCAGATAGGCGCCGGCATCACCGCCCGGCCGCAGCCCGGCGGCATAGAAACGCGACGCGACATATTGCGCGGCGATATCGAATTCGGCGCTCCCCGCCTCGCGGCCCTTCATCGCATCCGAGGCGAGGAACATGACATGCGCCTTGATCGCCGCCTGATCGG
Source organism: Sphingomonadales bacterium (assembly GCA_017304125.1). Taxonomy (GTDB): domain Bacteria; phylum Pseudomonadota; class Alphaproteobacteria; order Sphingomonadales; family Sphingomonadaceae; genus Sphingomonas. Next base: position 821 of record JAFKLV010000221.1, on the reverse strand, counting down.
CCGGCAGCGGCGCATTGATCGCGGCGTTGATCGCGGCCGGATCGGGCGGCGTCTCCTCGGCGGCGAGCGGGGCGGAAAGCGGGAGCAGCGCGATCAGGCTCGCGCGGGCCAGCAGGGAAAAGGCTTTCATGGGTATCGCTGGCCTAACATGCATGGCCGCGTGCGCAAGGTTTCGATGGAACCCACGGCCGCGCCGACTATATTTCGCACATGATCGACGCCCAGACCGCAACCGTGCTCCCCCCCGTCACCCGGCGCGAGGATTATCATCCGCCCGAATGGCTGGTGCCGACAGTGGCGCTCGATTTCGAGCTCGATCCCGCGCACACCCGCGTGAAGGCGCGGCTGGAGGTGTCGCGCGGCGGGGCGCATGATGCGCCGCTCCGGCTCAACGGCGCCGGGCAGGTGCCATTGGCGGTGCTGGTTGACGGGGTGGCGGTCAACGACTGGCGGCTCGAGGGCGAGGATCTGATCGTCCCGCTCGCCGGCGGGCATCATATCGTCGAGACCGAGGTGGAGATCGCGCCGGAAAGCAACACCCAGCTGATGGGGCTGTACGCCTCGGGCGGGAATCTGTGCACGCAATGCGAGGCGGAAGGGTTCCGCCGCATCACCTATTTCCCCGATCGCCCCGATGTGCTCGCGCGCTATCGCGTGCGGATGACCGCGGACAAGGCGCGCTTCCCGGTGCTGCTGGCGAATGGCGATCCGGTCGCGTCGGGCGATCTGCCCGACGGGCGGCACTGGGCCGAATGGCATGATCCGTTCCCCAAGCCGACCTATCTGTTCGCGCTGGTGGCGGGCGACCTGGCGGTCAATCG
>JAFKLV010000220.1 GCA_017304125.1 Sphingomonadales bacterium | reverse complement strand
ATCCGCACCTTCACCTCGGTCAGCGCGCGGCTGATCCCGCTGCGCACGTCCTGCGGCTCGACCTCGGTCGAATCGCGATCGAGCGCGTCGCTCGCGGCATATTGCGCGACGAGACCGGCGACATAGGGCGACCCCTGCGCCGCCCTGACGATCGCATCGCCCGCGTCCGCGCTGAACGTCAGATCGCTGGTGCCCTCGCCCATGTGGATCAGTTCGCGCACTTCGTCGTCGGCCATGCCGGTCACCGGAATGCCCGCGACGTTGCGGCGGATCGACGGGATATGCTCGAGCAATTCGTTGAGGTTGCCCGCCACGCCGGCGATCACGATCTGCACCGGGATCGACTGATCCGACAGATTCTTGATCAGTTCGGCGATCGAGCGTTTGAAATCGGTCGACTGCACCCGATCGAATTCATCGAGCATGATCAGCACCCGCGTGCCCGACAGGCGCGCGAAGCTTTCGCTGATCCGCACCGGGGTCAGCGTCTGTTCGGGCAGCAGATCGGCGAGCGTGCCGCCGCGTTCCGCCTCTTCCGAGGTGGGGTCGAAATCGGCGTGATAGAGCAAAGGGATATCCGCGGTGATCGCGCGGAAGATCGGATCGAATTCCGACGTCTCGCTGCACGAGGTGTAGCGCACGATATAGCGCGCCTCACGCGCCAGCCGCGAAAAGACGTGCAGCATCGAGGTTTTGCCCATGCCGCGATCGCCGAAGATCACCGCATGGAGATTCTGCTCCTCCACGGCGCGAATCAGCGAGACCAGCGTCTCCTTGCGCCCGGCGAAGCGGCGTTCATCGCGCACCGGCTGCGACGGGGTGAAGGCGCGTTGCAGCTTCTGCCGGCGCTGATCGAGCTGGCGATCGCTATGCGCGGGGCGGTTGGCGTCGCTGGCGCTGCTGCGGAACCGCGGCAGCGGACCGGCATGCGCCTCCTCCGGCAGTTCCGACGCACGCCGGATCAGCGGGCCGGCGCGCGCCGGCACCACGAGCGCGACGCGCTCCGGCTGGGGTGCCGACCGACGGCCGAGCAGGAAATTCACGATACGGGTCCAGATCATAACGCGTCCTGGATTGGCTGGGACGGGGCTGCGGCCAGGCATGCCGCATGCGAAAACGGCGCAGCGCGCCCGGCGGATCCGATCAGAAGCTGATCTTCGGCCGCAG
>JAFKLV010000277.1 GCA_017304125.1 Sphingomonadales bacterium | reverse complement strand
AGGAGTTCCGGCTGGTGAAGCGCCAGTTGCTGCTCAACGCCCGCGCGATCGCGCTGGGCACCCCGGAGCGCCGCGCGCGCACGATCCTCGTCGGATCGGGCAAGCCGGGCGAGGGCAAGACCTTTTGCGCGATCAACCTCGCGATCAGCCTCGCCGCCGAACGCGATGTCGAGGTGCTGCTGGTCGATGCCGATTTCGCCAAGCCCGATGTCATGGCGTCGCTCGGCCTGAGCGATTCGACCGGATTGCTCGACATCATCGACGATCCCGCGCTCGATCCCGAAAGCTTCGTGCTCAAGACCGACGTGCCGCAGCTTTCGCTGCTCCCGTCGGGCGCGCGGAGCCACGCCGATACCGAATTGCTCGCCAGCGCGCGCACCGCCGAGGTGCTCGACCGGCTGCTCGCGGCCGATCCGCGCCGGATCATCGTGTTCGATTCGCCGCCTGCACTGGCGGCGTCGCCGGCATCGGTGCTGGCGCTGCTCGTCGCGCAGGTGATGCTGGTGGTCCGCGCCGATCGCACCACTGAAGGCGAGGTGCGCGAGGCGGTCGGGCTGCTCGACGGGTGCGAGCATATCAGCCTGATCCTCAACGCGGTGACCTACGAACCGAATCGCGGCCGCTTCGGCAGCTATTACGGTCAGGGCGGGCGCGAATGAGGGCCGCGCTCTTCGTCGTTGCGCTCGCCGCGTCCCCGGCGGCGGCGGATACGCGTTACCTCATCCCGTATGTCGAGGTGGGACAGGCGATCGGCGCCGATCTGTCGACCGATGACGTCGTGACGTGGACACAGCTGGCGGCCGGTGTCGACGCCGGCGTGTCGAGCCGTCAGGCGCAAGGGCAGATCAGCGCGCGGTACGAGCGGCGCATCCCGTGGGGCGGCGATCTTGTCGATCAGGACATGCTGTCCGGGCTGGCGCGCGGCACGGTGAAGATCACCCCGTCGCTGTCGTTCGACGCCGGCGCGCTGGCGACCCGCACCCGCGCCGATATCCGTGGCGCGGCGCCGGGGCTGTTCAGCGATAATTCTACCAATGTTTCAAACGTTTATTCGGTCTATCTCGGGCCGCAGCTGAGCACCAGCGCCGGGCCGGCGCAGATCACCGCCGCCTATCGCTTTGGCTATACCAAGGTCGATGCGCCGGCCTTTACCGGGATCGCGCCGGGCGCGCCGCGGCTCGATTATTTCGATCAGTCGACCAGCCATCTGGCGATGGCCTCGATCGGCACGCGCGCCGGGGCGATCGCGCCGTTCGGCATCACGCTGAGCGGGGCGATCGAGCGCGATTTCGCCACCGAGCTGTCGCAACATTATGAGGGCGAGTTCGGCCGCGTCGATGTGGTGCAGCCGATCAGCCGCACCGTCGCGATCCGCGGCGGGGTCGGTTACGAGAAGATCAAGGCGACCCAGCGCGATCCGCTGCTCGACAGCAACGGCGCCCCGGTGCTCGACGGCAACGGGCGGTTCATCACCGATCCCAATTCGCCGCGCCGCATCGCCTATAATACCGACGGGCTGATCTACGACGCGGGGGTGATCTGGCGTCCGTCGCCGCGCTTCGAATTGCAGGCGAATGCGGGCTATCGCTACGGCGGCGAGACCTATTTCGGTTCGCTGTCGTGGCGGCTTACGCCCAACAGCGCGATCCGCGCGGCGGTCTATGACGGCGTCAGCACCTTCGGCCGCCAGCTGCGCGACGGGCTCGCCGGGCTGCCCACCGCCTTCGATACCGGCGGCGGCGCGTTCGGTCAGCAATTCGCCGGCTGCGTCTTCGCCTCGCAACCTGCGACCGGCGGGGCCGGCGGGTGCCTCAACAGCGCCTTCCAGTCGGTCACCACCGCGACCTATCGCGCACGCGGCGTCGACGTGGTCTACAGCCGCACCGAGGGGCTGACCCGGCTGGGCTTCGGCTTCGGCTATGCCAATCGCAAGCTTTATGCGCCGCCGGCCGCACCGGGGATCACCGTGTTCGGCGTCACCGACGAAAGCTATTATGCGCAGATCTTCTACGCCCGCGCGTTGAGCCGCAATTCGGAGGTCGATGCCAATCTGTTCGTGAATTATTACGACAGCGGCGTGCCGGGGATGCAGGGCGTGCTCGGTGCGGGCGCAACCGGAACGTATCAGCATCGTTTTGGCCGGATCGGCACAATGGCGTCGCTGGGCATCTACACCTACGATCAGCGCAATTTCGACAGCCAATGGTCGCTACAGGGGCTGGTGGGCGCGAGGTATGAGTTCCGATGATGGCCCGGCACCCCGACAAGCAAGGAACATCGTGAGATGTACGAGGATCATTTCGGCCTCAGCGAGCGGCCGTTCCAGCTCACCCCTGATCCCAAATATTGGTTCGACAGCGCCACGCACCGCAAGGCGATGGCCTATCTCGGCTATGGGCTGGCGCAGGGCGAGGGGTTCATCGTCATCACCGGCGATATCGGGGCCGGCAAGACCACTTTGGTCGGGCATCTCACCGCGCGGATCGATCCTGCCAATTTGCGGGTGATCTCTCTGGTATCGAGCGCGATCGAGGCGGACGATCTGCTCCGCGTCGTCGCGAACGGGCTCGGGGTGAGCGATGTGCCGCGCAACAAGGCCGATCTGCTCGCTGCGATCGAGCGCGGGCTCAATGCGGTCGCGCGCACCGGGCGGCGCACCTTGCTGATCGTCGACGAGGCGCAGGCGCTGCCGCTCCCCGCGCTGGAGGAGTTGCGGATGCTCTCCAATTTCCAGGCGGGCGGGAAGGCGCTGTTGCAGATCTTCCTGCTCGGCCAGCCCGAGTTCCGCGAGCGGCTCCACGGCTCCTACTCGCTCGAGCAATTGCGCCAGCGCGTCATCGCGCTCCACCACCTCGAGCCGATGGGCGAGGAGGAAGTCGCGGATTATATCGGCCACCGGCTGCAGGTCGCCGGGTGGCAGGGGCAGCCCGATTTCGCCGAGGATGCCTTCCCCTTGCTCTATCGCGCGACGGGCGGCGTGCCGCGCCGGGTGAACCAGTTGATGGGGCGGGTGATGCTCCACGCCGCGATTGCCGGCACCACGCTGATCGACGCCGCGCTGATCGAGGAAGTGCAGGCCGATGCTGCGCGCGACCTGCCCAGCGCCTCCGCGCCGTCAGCCGAACGCACGACGATCGTCGGCGAAGGCATTCTCGCCGAGCGGATCGCCGCACTCGAAGCGCGGATCGCGGAACAGGATGCCGCCTTGCGCCGCGTGCTGACGTTGCTGGTCGATTGGGTGGAGAATGAGCCCGCACCCGCTGCTTCGCGGCTGGAGGCTGTGCGCGGCGCGGCGGCCTGACTCATGGGCGTGATCAACGGCCTGTCGGTCGATATCGAGGAATGGTTTCAGGTCGGCGCGTTCGAGCGCACGATCGCGCGCGCCGATTGGGACGCGCTCGAATCGCGTGTTGCGCATAACACCGCGACGGTGCTCGATCTGTTCGCCGAGGCGGGGGTGAAGGCGACCTTCTTCACGCTCGGCTGGGTGGCACAGCGGCAACCGGCGCTGATCCGCCGTATCGTCGCCGAGGGGCATGAGCTGGCGAGCCACGGCTGGGATCACGCCCGCGTCTTCACACTCGACGCCACGACCTTTCGCGACGATCTGCGCCGCACCCGCGCCGCGCTGGAGGACGCCGGGGGCGCCAGGGTCACCGGCTATCGCGCGCCGAGCTTCTCGATCGATGCGCGCACCCCCTGGGCGCACCGCGTGCTGGCGGAGGAGGGCTATGCCTATTCGTCGAGTGTCGCGCCGATCGCGCACGATCATTACGGCTGGCGCGAAAGCCCGCGTTATGCGTGGCGCCCGCTGGGCGATGCGCCGCTGATCGAGCTGCCGGTGACGGTGGCCGAGCTGGCCGGGCGGCGGCTGGCGACGGGCGGCGGCTTCTTCCGCCTGTTGCCGGCGGCGCTGACCGATTTCGCGGTGCGGCAGGTCAATGGCGCGGGGCAGCCGGCGATCTTCTATTTCCACCCGTGGGAGGTCGATCCCGATCAGCCGCGTGTCGCCGATGCGCCGCTGCGCTCGCGGGTACGGCATTACAGCCGGCTTGGCGCGATGGCGGGCAAGCTGCGCGGGCTGGTGCGGCGGCACGATTGGGGGCGGATCGACGCGATCGCGGCGCGCGAGACGACGCGATGAGCCTCGCCGTGCGCGAAGCGACCGCCGCCGACGATGCGGCGATCACGGCGTTCGTCCGCGCGCAGCCGGCGGCGACGCCGTTTCACCTGCCGGCATGGAGCCGCGCGATCGAGCGTGGATGCGGGCAGCGCGCGCATTATCTGATTGCCGAGCGTGACGGCGCGATTACCGGGGTGCTGCCGCTGACCGAAATGCGCTCGCCTTTGTTCGGCAATGCGCTGGTTTCGGCGGGTTTCGCGGTCGACGGCGGGGTGCTGGGCGAGGGCGGCGAGGCGCTGGTGGCCGCCGCGCGCGGCTTCGGGCTGCCGTCGATCGAATTGCGCGGCGGGCCGGCGCCGGCGGGCTGGGTGGTCGATGACACGACCTATCTCGGCTTCGTGCGCCCGCTGGCGGCCGATGACGAGGCCGAACTGGCGGCGATCCCGCGCAAGCAGCGCGCCGAGATGCGCAAGGCGCTGGCGAACGACCTGGAGATCGTGACCGGCGGGGGCGAATGCGCGCGCGCGCATTATGCGGTCTATGCCGAATCGGTGCGCAATCTCGGCACCCCGGTGTTTCCCGCCGCGCTGTTCTGCGCGGTGCTGGAGACGATGGACGCCGATGTGCTGATCGTGCGGCATCAGGGCCGCGCGGTGGCGAGCGTGCTCAGTCTCTACTTTAACGGAATCGTCTATCCCTATTGGGGCGGCGGAACCGAGGCGGCGCGGGGCTTGCGCGCCAATGACCGGATGTATTTCGCGCTGATGAGCCACGCCCGCGCGCGCGGCTGCACCGCATTCGATTTCGGTCGCTCGAAGGCCGGAACGGGGGCAGCGGCGTTCAAGAAGAATTGGGGGTTCGAGGGTGTGCCGCTGGCTTATGCCAAATGGAGCGAAGGCCCGGCGCGCGAGATCAATCCGCTCAACCCCAAATATGCGCTGATGGTGCGCACCTGGCAGTGTTTGCCCGTGCCGCTCGCCAATCTGATCGGCCCGTGGATCAGCCGGGGGCTGGGGTGAAGGAAATCCTGTTTCTTGCGCATCGCGCGCCCTTTCCGCCCGATCGCGGGGACAAGATCCGCAGCTTCCATATCCTGCGGCATCTGGCGGCGCGGGCGCGGGTGCATCTTATCGCTTTTGCCGATGATCCGCGCGATCTGAACCCCGCCGCCGCCTATCGGGCGTTGGTCGACGAATGCGTGATCGTCCCGCGCACCAAATCGCGCCCGCGCGCCGCGCTGGAGGCGCTGGTGACCGCGCAGCCGGTGTCGGTTGCGGCCTTCGCGCATCGCGGAGTCGAGCGCGCGGTGCGCGATATCCTGGCCCGGCGCCCGCTCGACGCAATCTACGTCTATTCGGGGCAGATGGCGCAATATCTCCCCGTCGCAGGGCCGCGCACGGTGATGGATTTCGTCGATCTCGATTCGGCCAAATTCGCCGCTTACGCCGATGATGCCGAGGGCATCACGCGCTGGATGATGCAGCGCGAGGCGCGGATGCTCGCCGCGTTCGAGCGCGAGGTGGCGGGGCGGGTCGATGCCAGCCTGTTCGTGAGCGCAGCGGAGGCGGCCTTGCTCCCCGGCAGCATCGCGATCGAAAATGGGATCGACACCGCGCATTACGACCCGGCCGTCGCGCATGTCCCGGTGGTGGGGCAGGGGCCGCTCGTCGTGTTCACCGGGCAGATGGATTATCGCCCCAATATCGATGCGGTGACGTGGTTTGCGCGCGAATTGTTGCCGCAGATACCCGGGGTGCGCTTCGCGATCGTCGGCCGAGCGCCGGGCGCCGAGGTGCGCGCGCTGGCGGGCGAACGGGTGATCGTGACCGGAGAAGTCGCCGATGTGCGCGGCTGGCTCGACGCGGCGGCGGTCGTCGTTGCCCCGCTCAAGCTGGCGCGCGGTATCCAGAACAAGGTGCTGGAGGCGATGGCGATGGCGCGGCCGGTCGTGGCCTCGACCGCCGCCGCCGAGGGGATCGATCATCGCGATACGATCCGCGTGGCGAATGACGGCACGGATTTCATCGCCTCGGTCAACGCCTTGCTGGCCGATCCGGCCGCCGCCGCGGCGCTGGGCAAGGCGGCGCGCGCGCAGGTGATCGCGCGCTACGACTGGGCGGCGGCGCTGGCCCCGCTCGATCCGCTGCTCGGCCTGTGACGATCGCGCTGGCCCGGCCGGCCGCACGTCCGTTGGTGGCGGCATGGCGGCAGGCGCTGGTCGCGCTCGGGCTGGTGGCGGTGGCGATCCTGATCGCCTTCCACCGCGACCTCGCCGGCATGGCGCATATCTGGTGGACCAGCACGACCTTCGGGCATTGCCTGTTCATCGGCCCGGTCGTCGCGTGGCTGGTGTGGATCAGGCGGCGTGAGCTGGCGCAGGTGCAGCCGCAGGCGTGGTGGCCGGGCCTCGCGATCGTTGCGACGGGCGGGTTTGGCTGGCTGCTCGGCGACGCGGCGGGGGTGGCGTTCGCGCGCCAACTCGGGCTGGTGATGATGCTGCAGGGCGCGGTGGTGACCTTGCTCGGCGGCAATGTCGCGCGCGGGCTGCTGTTCCCGCTTTGCTATGCCGTCTTCCTCGTGCCGTTCGGCGAGATATTCGAGCCGCCGTTGCAGCAGGTGACGGTGGCGATCGTGCTGCCCTTGCTCCATCTGTGCGGGGTGCCGGCGGCGGTCGACGGGGTGCTGATCCACGCCGGGCGCTATTATTTCGAGGTCGCGGAGGCCTGTTCGGGGGCAAAGTTCGTCATCGCGATGCTGGCTTATGGCGTGCTGGTCGCCAATCTGTGCTTCACGTCATGGCGTCGCCGGGCCTGGTTCATGCTCGCCTGCCTGATCGTGCCGGTGCTGGCCAATGGCGTGCGCGCGTTCGGCACGATCTATGCCGCGCATCTCACCTCGGTTGAGCAGGCGACCGGCTTCGACCATATCGTCTACGGCTGGCTGTTCTTCGGGCTGACCATGGCGCTGGTTATGGCGATCGGCTGGCGCTGGTTCGATCGTGCGCCCGATGCGCCGGCCTTCGATCCGGTCACGCTGTCCGCCCCGCTGCGTCACCGCATCGCGCTTGCCCCGGCGGCGGCGCTGGTTCTGCTGACCGCCGGGCTGTTCGCCGGGTGGAGCGCTGCGATCGCCGAGCGCACCGCGATCCTGCCGGCGCAGATCGACCTGCCGACGGTGCCCGGCTGGCGCCGCGTGCCGCTCAGCCTCCATGCGCCGTGGCAGCCCCATTACCCCGGCGCGGATCATCATTTGCTCGGGCGCTACGTCAATCGCAGCGGCGAGGCGGTCGATCTCGCGATCGCGGTTTTCGCCAGCCAGCGCGAGGGGAAGAAACTGGGAGCATTCGGCACTGGCGTCCTGCGTGAGGGCGATGTGTGGCTGCGCGTCGCCAATGTGCCCGGTTTCGCCGGCGGGACGGCGATGCGAATTACCGCGCCCGGCCCGGTGGAGCGCATCGTGGCGACATGGTATCGCGCCGGCGGCGTGGTTACCGGAGACGACAGGATCGTGAAGCTCGCGACATTGAAGGCCCGCATGCTGGGCGGCGATCAGGCGGCGGTGGCGATCCATGTCTCGGCAGAGGGCAAGGCCGCGCGCCACGCGATCGATGATTTCCTGAAAGATCTCGGCCCGATCGACCGCGTGGCGGACGATGTGACGGCGCCGCGCTGATGTGCGGCATCGCCGGGCTTTATTATCCGGGAACGCCCAAGCCGGTCGATCCGGCGCGGGTGCGCGCGATGGCCGATGCGATGGCGCATCGCGGGCCGGACGGATCGGGGGTGTGGACCGCCCCCGGCGTCGGGCTCGGGCATCGCCGGCTGTCGATCATCGACGTGGCCGGATCGCCCCAGCCGATGGCGAGCGCCGACGGCGCGCTGACCATCGTGTTCAACGGCGAAATCTATAATTTTCAGGCGCTGCGACGCGAACTGGCGGCGCGCGGCTGGGCGTTCCGCACCGACGGCGATACCGAGGTGCTGCTCGCCGGCTGGGCGACCTGGGGGCCGGGGATGCTTGACCGGCTGGTCGGCATGTTCGCTTTCGCGATCCACGACGCGCGCGCCAACACCTTGTTCCTCGCGCGCGACCGGCTGGGGGTGAAGCCGCTTTATTATGTGTCGCTGGCGGACGGCGCGCTCGCCTTTGCGTCGGAGTTGAAGGGGCTGCTCGCGCATCCGCTGGTGCGTCGCATGCCCGATGTCACCGCGGTCGAGGATTATCTCGCTTACGGTTATGTTCCCGACGACGCCTGTATCGTCGCGGGGGTGAAGAAATTGGCCGCCGGGCATTTCCTGCTGATCGAGCGCGGCCGCCCGATCCCCGCGCCGCGCTCATGGTGGGATATCTCCTTCGCCGATCGCGCCACCGGCAGCGCGGCAGCGCTGGAGGAGGAATTGCTTGCCCATATGCGCGAGGGGGTGCGCTCGCGCATGGTGGCGGACGTGCCGCTCGGCGCGTTCCTGTCGGGCGGGGTGGATAGTTCGGCGGTGGTCGCGCTGATGGCGGAGGAATCGCCGCGCGCGGTCAAGACCTGCACGATCGGCTTCACCGTCGCCGATTATGACGAGCGACGCCATGCCGCCGCGGTCGCCGATCGCTTCGCCACCGAGCATCGCGAGCGGGTGGTCGACGCGGAGGATTTCGCGCTGATCGACACGCTGGTTCACGCCTTTGACGAGCCGTTCGCCGATGCCTCGGCGCTGGCCACCTGGCAGGTCTGCGCACTCGCGCGCGAGCAGGTGACCGTGGCGTTGACCGGCGACGGCGCCGATGAGGCACTGGCGGGCTATCGCCGCTATCGCTTCCACGCCGCCGAGGAGCGCGCGCGCGGGCTGTTGCCGGCCGGGCTCCGGACGCGGGTGTTCGGAACGCTCGGGCGGTTCTATCCCAAAGCCGATTGGGCGCCGCGGCCGCTGCGCGCCAAGACGACACTGCTCGCGCTCGCCGGCGACGGCGCGGAGGCCTATGCCGGTGCGGTCGGGGTGACGACGCCGGCCTTGCGCCACGCCTTGTTCACCGATGCGGCGCGGCGCGCGCTCGGCGGGCATCGCGCGGAGGATCGCTATATCGCGGCGATGCGCGACGCGCCGGCGCGCGATGCGCTCGATCGCGCGCAATATGCCGATCTCAAGATCTGGCTCCCCGGCGATATCCTGACCAAGACCGACCGCACCAGCATGGCGGTGAGCCTCGAGGCTCGCGAACCCTTGCTCGATCACCGGCTGGTCGAATTCGGCGCGCGCTTGCCGGCGGGGATGCGGCTGCGGCGCGGCGAGGGCAAATGGCTGATGAAGCACGCGATGGAGCGCTATCTGCCGCGCGACATCCTCTATCGGCCCAAGATGGGGTTCGTCACCCCGGTCAGCGCGTGGTTTCGCGGCGCGCTGGCGGAGCAAGCGACCGCGCTGTCGCGCTCACGGACGCTCGCCGGCACCGGCTGGTTCGATCTCGATCGCCTCGGCCGGCTTGCCGAGGCGCACCGCGCCGGCCGTGAGGAGCACGGCCGGACGTTGTGGCAGTTCGTGATGCTCGAAAAGAGCCTCGCGCGGCTGTTCGGTTAGAATCCCCCTCGTCACCCCGGCTGAAGGCCGGGGTGACGAGGTGCGGATTGATGAGGTCAGGCGAATGCCACCTTCGCCCTGCGGTGCCGAAGCGTGCCGCCGACGCCGAGCAGCCCGACGATCATCATCGTCCAGGTCGCCGGTTCCGGCACGCCGCCGCCGCCCGGCCCGGTGATCGGGACATAAGAGGTGATGTTGGTCACCGAGGCGTCGCCGATATTGACGTAGCCGTTGATCAGATTGTTGAAGGTGGGATTGCCCATCGAATCCAGCGCGACCACCGACAGGCTGCCACCCTGAATCTGCAGCTGATATTGCGCGCTGTCGAAGGTGAAATCGGCGACGTAGAAGAAGCCGTTGAACTTCCCGTTGTTATACTGGATCGCCATCGGCGAGACCGCATCGGCGGCGGTGAAGGTCAGCCCGCCGAAATTGAACACGAACTGGTCCGAAGCCGGAATGTGCGCCGCATCGGGGAAGCTGCTGGTCAGCACGTTGACGAAGCCTGACCCGGCGGCCGGGATCAGATCGTTGTCGAACACGAAGCTGCCGGAAAAGCCTTGCCCCGGAAAATAGCCGTTGCCGCTGAAGGGCGCCTTCACATTGGCGCCGCCGCCGAACGTGCCGGCGGAGAAATCGGCCATATTATAGGTATCGGCCAAGGCCGGGGTCGAAACGACGAAGGCAACCGTCGCGATCGCCGGCATGAACATGCGTGGCATCTGCACTCTCCCCTCTTTGGTTATCCCTGAATTAACCAATTTTATGGGGAGGCAAACCCTTGTATCGCCTTAAAGTTTCATGCTGCTGATGATTTAGGCGCCGCCCCCCGGAAAGCGGGAGGCGGCACCCACAGCCGGATCAGGCGAACAGCTTCGCCCAGCGCCGCTCGGCACGATCCTTCCACAGCCCGCGATGATAAGCGTCCGACGCCAGCAGCGGCATCACGCTGCCCGCTTCGGCGAACACCATCTGCTCGATCCCGGTGTTGACCTTGCCCCAGCTCGCCGCTTCCTGCAGCGTCGAGGACGAGCAGGCGCCGTCGCGCACGTCGGCGACGGTGATCTGCACGGCGTATTTATGCACCTCGACATCTTCATGGCCGAGGATTTCGGCGCAGACGACCGTATCCTGGATGAAGTTCTTGGGCACGCCGCCGCCGATCATCAGCAGCCCAGTGGTGCCGGCGGCGATCTTGATGTCGGTCAGTTCGCGGAAGTCCGCCACCGCGTCGATCATCAGATAGGGCTTGCCGGCCTTCATCTGATCGACCTGATGCTTGACGAGGCCGAAGCCGGCCGAGGAATCGACGAACGCCGGGCAGAAGATCGGCACGTCATGCTCATAGGCGAGCTTGACGAGGCTGTTTTCTTTCTTGCCGTGTTCCGACAGGTAACGCCCCATTTCGCGGATGAAGGCGCGCGACGAATAAGCGCGCGGCTCCAGCTCGTTCGCGATCTTGTTGATCGTGAAGTCGCAATCCTGCAGCTGCTCTTCGTCGATATAGGTGTCGTAGATGCGGTCGATGTACAGCGAGCGCAGCGTATCGTCGTCGGGGATTTCGAGCGCCTGATAATGCTTGTGGCCAAGGCCCTCGAAGAAATCCATGTCGACGATCGTCGCGCCGGTGGCGACCACCACGTCGACCATCTTGTTGCGCACCAGATCGGCATAGAGATCCATGCACCCGCCGGCCGAGGTGGACCCGGCGATCACCAGCACCACCGTGCAATCCTTGTCCGCCAGCATCTGGTTATAGATGTTGGTCGCGCGGCCGAGGTCGCGGCTGGTGAAGCTCATGTCCGACATCGCATCGACGATCGGGCGCGCGTCGAAGCTCTTGATGTCGATATGCTTGACCTGCTTCGACAGCAGTTCCTGCTTGCGATTGTCGTTGATCGGCGCGTTGGCCGCGGCGGTCTTGTTGAGGGTGTCGGTCATGGGGTCTCCCATTCTTGTACCCGCCGTCGTTATGGGGACGCGGAAACCCAAATATCCGTCGCCCCGGCAAAAGCCGGGGCCCGGCTTGCGCCGGCATGACGGATTAAGATGGCGCTGCTGTTACAGCGTTACGACGTTGTTCGCGACCTTCGGTTCGGCGGCGGTGTAGAGCGAGACCATCGGCTCGTCGGTCGCGACGATCGTCTCGTCCGAGCCGAAGCCGTTGAACGCCGTGCGCATCGCCGCGCCATAGGCGCCGAGCATCCCGATCTCGATATAATCGCCGGCCTGCACGTCCGCAGGGAGCAGGAACGGCCCGACCATATGGTCGAGGTCGTCGCAGGTCGGGCCATAGAAAGAGAAGGGGTGATCGCGCACCGTCGACTGCGGCTCGCGCAGCAGCGTGACGGGGAAGCGCCAGCCGATATGCGCCGCATCGAACAACGCGCCATAGGCGCCGTCGTTGATGAACAGCTCGTTGCCGCGGCGCTTTTCGACGCGGACGACCAGCGAGCTATATTCGGCGCACAGCGCACGGCCCGGCTCCGCCCACAGCTCAGCCGAATAGCTGACCGGCAGGCTTTCGAACGCGCGGTGGATCGTCTCGAAATAGCGCTCCAGCGGCGGCGGCTCCATCCCCGGATAGGAGGAGGGGAAGCCCCCGCCGACGTCGATC